>CAJXGZ010000331.1 GCA_913053795.1 uncultured Rhodospirillales bacterium
AGCGACCACCCGCGCCCCGTGGCCGTCCGAGCCTTTCTGGGTGGAGACGATAATGGCTTCCTCGCCCATTTCCTGGCGGACAAGCTCCATGGCCTCGGACATGGTTGGCGCGCTATAAGTCTTCAAACGCATGGAATTCTGCCCATTTTACACGCTTCCCACGGTCTTGATGCGCGCTTTTGAATAAACTTCATTTTGCGACATCACCGAGGTCATTGGGCGGAAACGCTCGACGATGGAGCGCACAAAGGGGCGAATGGCCGGGCTGGTCAAGAGGACGGGAGTCTCGCCCATGATGGCTTGACGTTCGAAAGCGGTGCGAAGCGCCGAAATGAATTCCTGCAGGCGCGAGGGGGCCATGGAAAGCTGCCGGTCGTCGCCGTCGCCGACCAGGGATTCGGCGAAACTTTGCTCCCACTCCGGCGACAGGGTGATCAAGGGAATGAAGCCCTGTTCGCCGGTGTTCATGTCGCTGAGCTGGCGGGCCAGGCGGGCGCGAACATGCTCGGTTATCAGCATCACGTTGCGGGTGTGCCCGCAGCCCTCGGATACGCCTTCCAGAATGGTCGGCAAGTCGCGGATGGAAACCCGCTCGGCCAGAAGGTTTTGCAAAACCCGTTGAATGCCGCCGATGGAAATTTGCGCGGGCACGATATCGGCGACCATCTTCTGCTGTTCCTTGTCCAACTCGTCCAACAGTTTTTGCGTCTCGGCGTAGGAAAGCAGCTCCGCCATGTTGTCCTTGATCACCTCGGTGAGGTGGGTGGTGATCACCGTCGCCGGTTCGACCACCGTGTAGCCGCGGAACAGGGCTTCCTCGCGGTTGCTTTCCTCGATCCACACGGCGGGCAAGCCGAAGGTGGGCTCCGTCGTCTTTTCGCCGGGAATGGTAATGTCCTCGCCGCGCGGGTCCATGACCAGCAACATGTTGGGGCGCAGGTCCCCGCGCCCGGCTTCGATCTCCTTGACCCGGACCATATAGGTGTTGGGTTGAAGCTGCATGTTGTCCTGGATGCGCACCGAAGGCATGACGAAACCGACGTCGGCGGCCATCTGGCGGCGCAAAGCCTTGATCTGGTCGGTGAGTCTTTGGCCCTCTCTCGGGTTGTTAATCAGGTTAAGGAGACCGTAGCCCAACTCCAGGCGCAAATAATCGATGCGCAAAGCGGAGGAAATAGGCTCTTCCTCCGTGGGCGCCGCCTCGGCTTGCGCTTCCTCGATGCGCAGGCGCTCCTCCTCGACAACCACGTCTTGCTTGCGGTTGAGATAAAAGCCGTAGCCGCCGAGGACTAAGGACATCCCCATAAAGGGCAAAAGAGGCATTCCAGGGAGTACGCCAAGCGAAAACAAAAGCAAGGAACTGAGGCCCAGGGCCTTGGGCGAGCCGCCAAGCTGCTTGAACAAAGCCTTTTCGGTGGCCCCGGAGATGCCCGCCTTGGTGACCACCAAACCGGCGGAGGTGGAGACGATCAGGGCTGGAATTTGCGAAACCAAACCATCCCCCACGGTTAAGCGGGTATAGGCGTCGGCGGCGTCGCCAAAGGTCATGCCTTTTTGGGCGACGCCGATGATCATGCCGCCGATGATGTTGATGAAGGTGATCAGCAGTCCGGCGACGGCGTCGCCGCGGACGAACTTGGAGGCGCCGTCCATGGCCCCATAAAAGGTGCTCTCGTCCTCCAGGTCCTTGCGCCGCGTCTTGGCCTCCGACTCATCGATCAAGCCGGTGGATAGGTCGGCGTCGATGGCCATTTGCTTGCCCGGCATGGCGTCCAGGGTAAACCGCGCCGTCACCTCGGCGATGCGTCCCGAACCCTTGGTGATGACAATGAAATTAACGATGACCAGGATGGAAAAGACGATAATGCCGATGACGAAGTTTCCGCTCATGACGAAACCGCTAAAGGCCTCGATGACTTTGCCGGCGGCCGCGGTGCCCGTATGCCCTTCGGCGAGGATCAACCGGGTCGAGGCCAGATTCAGGGAAAGCCGCAACATGGTGGCGAGCAGTAGAACCGTCGGGAAAGCGTTGAATTCAAGTGGCTTTTCGATAAACAGAGCCGTCATCAGGATAAGAACGGCAAAGGTAATGGAAACGGAAAGCCCCATATCCATCAGCCAGGTGGGCAGGGGCAAAATCAACACCACCAGGATGGTGACGACGCCGAGCGCCATGGCGATGTCCGGCCGCGCCATAATGGTGGTGAACTGTTCTGAGAAGCTCACCCCAGGTTCTTCAGCCGTTGTGGTTTCGGGGGACGCCTCGGCCATGTCCGTCTTTTGACCTCCTTGGTATTAAACCGCCGGCTGCGCGGACTCGCCGGGCGCCGACACGTCAAACCCTTGCTCATTATAAAGCTTAAGTTTGTTCCTCAAGGTGCGTATGGAAATGCCAAGGATGTTGGCGGCGTGAGTCCGGTTGCCCAGGCAGTGGTGCAGCGTGTCGATGATAAGATGCCGCTCAACCTCCGAGACGGTCTGTCCGACCATGGTGGTCTGCCCGTGCTCGCCGCCGCCGCGCTGCTCGGTCGAGAGTTCAAATCACGCGGTGGCAGCGCGCCGTTGCCACGCCTGTTCGCCGGTATCTTCCTGATCGTGGGT
>CAJXGZ010000332.1 GCA_913053795.1 uncultured Rhodospirillales bacterium
GCTCATTTCGCGCTCATGGGCGCCGGGGCGCCCGCCGGGCGCAGCATCAGCGTCGCCAACGGCGGCAAGGTCAAGTAAAGGGAGTGGGGGTGTCCGTGCATGGGCTCCGCCTCGGCCGCGAGCCCGGAAAGATTGCCCACATTGGAGCCGCCGTAGAGGCTGGAATCGGTGTTCAGGCATTCCTTGTAGAAGCCCGCCGACGGAACGCCGACGCGGTAGCCCTCGCGCACCACCGGCGTGAAGTTGCAGACAATCACCATGAGGTCCTCGGGATCGTTCCCCCGGCGCATGAACGAAAGGACGCTATTGGCGTGATCATGGCAATCGATCCAGGCGAAACCTTCATGATCGAAGTCGCGTTGATGCAGGGCCGGGGCGTTCCTGTAAAGGTGGTTGAGGTCGCGCATCAGGTTCTGAACGCCCTTGTGCTGCTTGTCTTCCAGTAAATGCCAGTCCAGGCTTTCGTCATGCGCCCATTCGCGCTCCTGGCCGAACTCACAGCCCATAAACATCAGCTTCTTGCCGGGATGGGCGTACATGAAGCCGTAATAGGCGCGCAGGCTGGCGAAGCGGCGCCACTTGTCGCCGGGCATGCGCCCCAGGATCGAGCCCTTGCCGTGAACCACCTCGTCGTGGGACAGCGGCAGGATGAAGTTCTCATGGAAGGCGTAGAGCAGTCCGAAGGTGATGTCGTCCTGATGATATTGGCGATGCGCCGGGTCCTTCGAAATGAATCTAAGCGTGTCATGCATCCAGCCCAGATTCCATTTATAGCCGAAGCCGAGGCCGCCGAGATAAGTGGGCCGCGACACCATGGGCCACGCCGTCGATTCCTCGGCCACCATGAAGGCGCCGGGATGGCGTTCATAGACCAGCTCGTTCATGCGCTTGAGGAAGGTGATTGCCTCCAAATTCTCATTTCCGCCATGCGCGTTGGGTATCCACTGGCCGTCCTCGCGGCTGTAATCCAGGTAGAGCATGGAGGCGACGGCGTCCACCCTGAGCCCGTCGATGTGGTAGCGCTCCAGCCAGAACAGGGCGTTGGACAGCAGGAAATTGGCGACCTCGGCGCGGCCGTAGTTGTAGATCAAGGTGCCCCAGTCCATATGCCGCCCCTGGCGCGGGTCGGAATGCTCATAGAGGTGCGTGCCGTCGAACTCGGCAAGGCCATGCTCGTCCTCGGGGAAGTGCCCCGGCACCCAGTCGAGGATGACGCTAATTCCGGCCTCGTGGCAACAATCGATAAAGGCGCGGAAATCGTCGGGAGCGCCAAAGCGGCTGGTGGGCGCGAACAGGCCGATGGGCTGATAGCCCCAAGAGCCGTCAAAAGGAAATTCATTGATGGGCATCAACTCGATATGGGTAAACCCCATGTCCTTAACATAGGGAACCAACTGATCGGCCATCTCACGGTAGGTGAGGAAGCGCTCCCCCTCTTCCGGACAGCGGCGCCAGGACCCCATATGGACCTCGTAGATGGCCATTGGCGCGTCGTGGCGGTTGGCTTGATGGCGGTTGGCCATCCATTCGGCGTCCCGCCATTGATATGAGCCGAACCCCTCGACGATGCAGGCGGAGCGCGGCGCCCGTTCGCAGCGAAAGGCGTAAGGGTCGCTCTTCAGCGGCAGCAGACGGCCGTCGCCGGACTTGATCTCGAACTTATAGAACGTCCCTTCCGGTATGCCGGGAATGAAAATCTCCCACACCCCGCAACTGGGATGCAGGCGCATGGGATGGCGCCGCCCATCCCAGCGATTGAAAGAGCCGACGACGCTGACGCGGCTTGCGCCGGGCGCCCAGACGCCGAAGCAAACGCCGTCGACGCCCTCCAGGGTCCAGGGATGGGCGCCGAGTCTCTTGTAGCTTTCAAAATGAGTTCCCTCGGCCATCAAGTGCGCGTCCAACTCGCCGAACGCCGGAGGGAATCTGTAAGGATCCCCGGCCTCTTCAAGGTTTTCGCCGTGTTGGACCCTGTAATGATAAGGAAAGCGTTCGCGCCGTCCCTTGATATGTGAGACGAAGACCCCTTCCTTGTGGACTCTGCGCATCTTGGAAACGCGCTTTCCGGCGGCGCTGTCGATAATCTCGACGCCATCGGCTTCGGGAAAGAAGGCGCGCACGACAAATCCCTCCCCCTTCCCGCCGGCATGCATGCCAAGGAAGGAAAATGGATCGGAATGGGTGGCGTCGGCAATAGCGCCTGCGCCGGCGTGGTCCTTACTGCTCATGGCGATCCATGCAGCCCCAGGCGTCAAACCCACGCCACGATTTTTAGAAACTGTGCGACTTTAATATTTTAATTCTTTTTCTTGGCGCGGACCGTCTTTTTTGCGGCCTTTTTTGCAGGCGTCTTCTTTTGCGTAACCTCACGCTCAGCCTGGAACCAATGTTCTTGATCTACGCCATGAGGCCTGCCGGCGGCCTCCCACAGATGGAAAGCGCGTTGACGTACTTGTATAATATTCTGAGTGTTCATCTACGTGGGCCCTTAATGCTGGTGGTTCATAAGCACGGGCGTTCGCCCTCTCGACTATATTATAAGACGCAAGAGCCGCCGCCGCACCATACCCAAGGTCCCAGGT
>CAJXGZ010000333.1 GCA_913053795.1 uncultured Rhodospirillales bacterium
CCGCTTGCGCTTGGGGCCGGCGTCGCGCTCGGCAATTGCGGCTTTACGGCCGATGAAATCGGGTTTCTGCAGGGCGATAAACCGGTCCAGGTCGGCCTCGAAGGCGCCATAGATCGGGCGGAACTCACGAAACCAGGTGCCGAAATTCTTCTCCAGCCGCAACGACAACAGCGCCCGCATGCCGAAGTTTTTGATGGCGAATTCCGCGCCGGCCTCGATCAGCGCGTGGTTATCCGCGCCAACGTGCGCCGCGCCAATCTTTTGCGCAGCGGCGGCGTCGAGCCCGTGCAGCTTCCCTTCGGCGGCAAGCTGGACATATACACGCCGTTCGCCCTCAAAAAGGAAATTAAATCTTTCTCGCCGGACATCGTCTTCACCTGGATGAACCGGGCGACGGATAAATGCCCCCAGGGACGCCACAAGGGGAATTTCGTACACGTGGGACGTCTCGGCGGCTACTACAATCTCAAGTACTATCAGGCTTGCGACCACCTGATCGGCAATACCGAGGACATCGTCGAGTATCTGGCCAAGGAAGGCTGGCCCGAGGACAGGGCTCACTACCTGCCCAACTTCGTCAGCGAGGAAAAGGCCCCGCCGGCGCCGCGCGAATCCTTCTTCACGCCCCAAAGGGCGCCGCTACTGTTCGCCATGGGGCGGTTTCACGAAAACAAAGCCTTCGACACCCTGTTCAGAGCGCTGTTCATGATTCCCGACGCCTATCTGTTGCTGGCCGGCGACGGCCCGCTCAGGGACGACTTGGAGAAGCTGGCGGAGAGCCTCGCCGTTAAATCACGGGTGCGATTCCTGGGCTGGCGGGACGACACGGCGGCCCTGTTCGCCGCTTGCGACGTCTTTATCTGCCCCTCGCGCTTTGAGCCCCTTGGAAACGTGGTGGTCGAGGCCTGGGCTCAAGGCGTCCCCGTGGTCGCCGCCGACAGCCTGGGGCCGGGCGCCCTGATCGAGCATATGGAAAGCGGCGTCCTGACGCCGGTGGATGATCCGAAGAGCATGGCCGCCGCCATCAAGTATGTTCTGGAGGAGCCCGGCTTCGCCGACCAGATCGCCAAGGCCGGGCGCAAGGCTTACGAGGAAAGCTTCACCGAAAAAGCCGTGATCGCGCGGTATCTGGATTTCTTCCGTAAGGCCGCCTCCTGATGTGCGGCGTCGCCGGAATCTACGCCACGGACAACGCCCCCCCGGACGGCGCCGTCCTCGACCGTCTGGAGAAGGCCCTGGCGCACCGGGGACCGGACGGCCGCGGACGGCATCAACGCGCAGGCGTCGCCATGGTCCACACCAGGCTCGCCATCATCGACCTGGAAACCGGCGATCAGCCCTTCGCCTCCGGCCAGGCGGTCCTCGTCGCCAACGGCGAGATTTACAACGATCCGGAGCTGCGAGGCGGCCTCGAGGGCGCCGCCTTCGCCACCCGTTCGGACTGTGAGTCAGCCCTGCATCTTTATTTGCGTCACGGCATTGATTTCGCCGAGCGCCTCAGGGGCATGTACGCCATCGCTATTCATGACGGGGCCCATGACGGAGGGCGGGACCGCCTGGTGCTGGCCCGCGATCCCTTCGGGATTAAACCCCTTTATTACGCCGAGACGAAATTGGGGTTCGTCTTCGCCTCCGAACCCCAGGCGCTTTTCAAGGCGGGACTGATTGACCCCCAATTGCGCAAGGGCGCCGCCAATGAACTTTTACAACTGCAATTCACCTGTGGCGCCGAAAGCGCTTTCCAAGGCGTCAGCCGCGTCCTGCCCGGAGAAACCCTTGTTGTCGAGGGGGGACGCATCATCGAGCGCCGCCAGCGCCCCGCCCTGCCCCAGGAGGGGCCGCAAGAGTGGAGCGAGGCGGAAGCCTTTGAGCGCTTGAACCAAGCGCTTGTCGACAGCGTCACCGTCCACCAGCGCTCGGACGTGCCCTACGGCATGTTCCTGTCCGGCGGCGTCGACTCCTCAGCCCTGCTGGCCCTCATGCGCGATCTTAACGACGCGCCGGTGCAGGCCTTCACCGCCGGGTTCCCGGGAAGCGGCGCCCCGGACGAGCGCGGCCACGCCGAAGCCGTCGCCAAGGCCGCGGGCGCCCGCTTCGAGGCGGTGGCGTTCACCGAGGACGACTTCTGGACGCTGCTGCCGCAAATCGCCGCCGCCATGGACGACCCGGCGGCCGATTACGCCCTTCTGCCCACCTACAAGCTGGCCCGGCTGGCGGCCGAGCGCGGCCTCAAGGTGATCCTCACCGGCGAGGGCGGGGACGAACTGTTCGGCGGCTATGGCCGCTACAGGCGCGCCATGCGCGCCAAGCTGCTGGTTTCCCCAAGAAAATGGACCACAATCGGCAAATCCGCACCGCCAACCTGCGACCAGTTGGTTGTGTTGCCCGCAAGAATACTTGCAATTTGATCAATAGAGAGAGAGCGTATCGGATTGCTGACATGCAATTGCGGAACCAGCGCATCCAGTGCGATGATCTGGAAATCAAGCAAAGCGTCAACATCCGGCACGGCCATATTGGTAACAGTGGCGATGTCCTCTGCGGTGAAGGCCTCACGGGTTAGGGCGAAGGCTG
>CAJXGZ010000334.1 GCA_913053795.1 uncultured Rhodospirillales bacterium
CCGCCGCTCCACTGCGGACTACGCGAAAAGGTCCATTATCGCCGGTAGCGGAAAGACCATCCTGCCCGAAGGAATTAACAAGCGTAAACTGCCTCCGAGCACCGTCAGCGAACTGACCAACGCGCGCAGCCAATTGCTCAGCGCTCTTAATTCAGGCGGACGCAAAAACCATCCCGCCGTGGCGGCGTTGGCTCAGGCCAAGTTTGACTGCTGGATGGAGCAGCAGGAAGAGAACCAGCAGCCCGGCCATATCGCCGCTTGCAAGCTCCAGTGGAAAGAGGCCATGGCCAAGCTGGGAGTTGCGATAAAATCGCCGCCAAAGACGACCAAGGTTTTCATCATCTACTTTGACTTCGACAAATCCAAGATCACAGCCGCCGCCAACGCTATTCTGGACGAGGTGATTTTGGCGAAAAAAGCCATCTCTCCCAAAAGCATTCTGCTGGGCGGCCATACGGATTCCTCTGGCCCCAGCAGCTATAACAACGCCCTTTCCCAGAGGCGCGTAAAAGCAGCGATCAAAGCGCTTGCCAAGCGTAACGTTGCGGCGTCCGGCATTAAAGCGGAGCACTACGGCGAGAAACAGTTGAAAATTCCCACAGGAGACGGCGTCAAGGAAGCCGGAAACCGCCGCGTGGAAATCTATTTCTTGAAATAGGCTCGAATTCCACTCCTGACAATTCATGGGCGGCCTTAATGGCCGCCCATTTTTGTCGTTGTGCGGCCCACCTGCAATAAGGAAAATTCTTGGTCCAATATTTTCGTATTCTCTCTTACCATACAGTAAAAATACCGCCTAACAACAGTGTGTTAATGCTTACTGATAACCTAAAATATTAAGCAAGCAACGCCGCCCCCCAATAACTTACCCTATTGGCGGGCGATTGGCGGGCGATTTGCTATATATTTTGGATTTACTAATATACTAAGTTATTGAAATCTATAACCGGATGGGTGCCCGAGTGGTTGAAGGGACCGGTCTTGAAAACCGGCAAGGGTGAAAGCTCTTCGTGGGTTCGAATCCCACCCCATCCGCCATGCCCCTTAAAGGGTAATTTCTCACACCGCCCCGCTGCTTTACGATCCTCCCCCTTCTCGAATGGGCGAATATTGCGCGATTCTTCACATAGTCGAGTGATTGCCTTGAGATTCACGCCGGCGATCACAACATATCCAGTGCAAGTCTCATGACCCAGAGAGGAAAATGAAAACGGGCGGACGACGAATTTCCGTTCATTCGCTCGGGATCGAAGACATGATCGGGATGATATGACAAAACCACCCATCATCAAGGGCATGACGCGCAGGTACGTGGGCGTCCTGTGTGTTCTGGCCGGGCTCCTGATCACCGACTATATTATCTTCCACACGTTCATCGACAACCAGGCGACCGCCGCCGCCATCGTCAACGTCAGCGGCCGCCAGCGTATGCTGTCGCAACAGATGGCGATGTACACCCATCTACTCGTCATCAGTGACAACGCCGCTGAGCGCAAACGCATCAGCGGGGCGCTGCTGGCGGACGCCTCAACGATGGAACGCTCCCATCAGGGGCTGATCAATGGCGACGAGGAGATGAACCTCCCCGGGGCGCCCTCGTCCGAGCTCCGCGCCATATATTTCAATCCTCCGCACAAGCTCGACAAGAAAGTGCGCGCGTTCATCGCCGACGCCAGATCCTTGGTGGCGGCGGTCGAGCGGGGAATCGACTTAAACGAAACCCATGCAAACCTCATTACCGAAATCACCTCGGACTCGTTGCTGAATTCTTTCAACGCGGTGGTGAGCCAACACCAGTTGGAAAGCGAGGCGCAGATAGAGTACCTGGACCTGATCTCCGATGGCGGCCTCGTCCTTTCCCTGCTCGTGCTGGCGCTGTCCGGCTTTGGCGTGTTCAGGCCGCTGGCGCGCCGCGTGGTGGAAGAGATGGAAAAACTGGCGAGCGCCGAAAAGCGTTTGCGCGTTATCTTCAACACCGTAGCGGACGGCATCATCACCGTTGATCAATACGGCGTTGTCAGAAGCTTCAACCGGGCGGCAAAGAATATTTTCGGCTATTCCGTTGAAGAGGTCGTCGGCCGCAACGTCAACATGTTGATGCCCGAGCCGCACCGTGGCCGGCACGACGGCTACATCTCGAATTATCTCAACACCGGCAAGGCCAAAATCCTCGGCGCCGGCAGAGAGGTGGTGGGACAGCGAAAAGACGGCGCCGTTTTTCCCCTGGGCATTGCGCTCTCGGAAACGTTTGTTGACGATCGGATCACATTCGTCGCCGTCGTACAGGACATAACCGAACGCAAGTCGGAAGAAGAACAGCTTGAGATTTATCAACATGAGTTGGAAAGGCGGGTGGAAGAACGGACTTCTAAACTGAGACAGGAAGTCTCCGACCGCAGACAAGCCGAGGAAGCGTTGAACGAACAGACCCGGTTGGTTGAATTTCTCCACCAGTTGGCGGTTGCCGCCAACCAGGCCAAGAGCCCGGAAGAGGCGTACCAGTCTTCCATAAATAATGTCTGCGCCTATACCGGATGGCCGGTCGGCCACGTCTATATTCGCAACGACAAG
>CAJXGZ010000335.1 GCA_913053795.1 uncultured Rhodospirillales bacterium
CGTTTCTCGCCTCCGGAGCGCCTTTCGAGCGGGCGCCGGCGGCTCCTGAAGGGGTGGGCGGCGGTGATGAATGGGTGGACGAAAACGGTGATTTGCGAACCCTTCCTTGCCGCCTAAGCGGCGAAGGCGGCATGGACGGCTTCTATGCCGCAAGGCTGAAACGGCTTTAAGAGCCTTTACTTACGGGGTTGGGCGGTAGTAAACAGCGCGCGAACCCGGGAAAAGGAGCACCATGAACAAGAACGCTGGACTGCACGAAGATTTATCGCGCAAGGATGACGTCAAGGCGGGCTCCGAGCGCGCTTTTGGCATCGTCTTCGCCGTGGTGTTCGCCATCGTCGCGGCGTTCCCTCTGTTTGACGGCGCCGCGCCCCGTTGGTGGGCGGCGGGAGTGGCGGCGGCGTTCCTGTTGCTCGCCTTGGCGGCGCCGGGTGCGCTGAAACCTCTCAACAGGGTGTGGTTCCTGTTCGGCATGCTGTTGCACAAAGTGGTGAATCCGATAATTATGGGGCTGCTTTTCTACGTGACGGTGACGCCCATCGCCCTGATCATGCGGATGCTCGGCAAGAATCCTTTGAGTCTCGAATTCGATCCGGACGCCAAAAGCTATTGGATCGAACGCGACCCGCCGGGACCGGAGCCGGAAACCATGCGCAGGCAATTCTAAACATGAGTATGGATAGTTAGAGGAATATTATGGGGTTTTTATCGGAACTCTGGGAGTTCATGAGAGTTCGCAAGAAATTTTGGCTGCTGCCGATTATCGTGATGATGGCGGTGTTCGGCGGCTTGGTGGTGATGAGCCAGGGCTCGGCGGTGGCGCCCTTCATCTACACCATTTTCTAAGCGGGACTGCGTCATGCTCGTCCTCGGCATTTCAGCTTTCTACCACGATAGCGCCGCCGCGCTGATCGAGGACGGACGCATTGCCGCCGCCGCGCAAGAGGAGCGCTTCACCCGTAAAAAGCACGACGCGGGGTTTCCTTCGAAGGCGATCGCGTTCTGCCTGGAGCGCGCGGGCGCCGGTCTTGACGAGGTGGATTACGTCGCCTTCTACGACAAGCCCTTTCTCAAGTTCGAAAGGCTGTTGGAGACCTACCTCGCCTTCGCGCCCAGGGGGTTTAAGTCCTTCAAGATGGCGATGCCTTTATGGCTGCGCGAGAAACTGTTCCAGAAAGACCTCCTGGCGAAGGAGCTCAAGAAATTCGATAAGACTTTTGACTGGAAAAACAAGCTGTTGTTCGCCGAGCACCACCAGAGCCACGCAGCGTCCGCTTTTTTCCCCTCGCCTTTCGAAGAGGCTGTCGTCTTAACCATGGATGGCGTTGGCGAATGGGCGACGACTTCCGTCGCCATCGGCGCCGGCAACCGCTTGAGAGTAACAAAGGAAATCCATTTCCCCCATTCCCTCGGGCTTCTCTATTCGGCCCTGACCTACTACATAGGATTCAAAGTCAACTCGGGCGAATACAAAGTCATGGGGCTGGCCCCCTATGGCGAGCCAAAGTTCGCCGGCTTGATCAAGGAAAAGCTGATCGACATCAAGGAAGACGGAACGTTCCGGCTGGATCAGAGTTACTTCGACTACTGCACCGGGCTCACCATGACCAACGAAAAATTCCACCGGCTCTTCGACGGGCCGCCGCGCAAGCCCGAGGAGCTGTTGACCCAACGGCACATGGACTTGGCGGCGTCGGTGCAGGCGGTGGTGGAGGAAGTGGTGCTCGGGCTGACCCGCTCGCTGGCGGCGGAAACGGGATGCAAGAACCTGTGCCTGGCCGGCGGCGTGGCGCTGAACTGCGTCGCCAACGGCAAGGTTCTGCGTGACGCCAGCTTCGAGAATATCTGGATCCAACCGGCCGCCGGAGACGCCGGCGGCGCACTTGGCGCGGCCCTTTGCGCGTATCACCTGCACAAGGATGGCCCGCGGATTGTGAACGGCGGCGGCGACAGCATGCAGGGCTCTTACCTGGGACCGGATTTCTCGCAAGCTGAGATTGAACGACGCCTGAACGACGCCGGCGCCAAATTCACCACCCACAAAAGCGGCGAGACCATCGAGAAAACCGCGAACGCCCTTGCCGAAGAAAAGGCGGTGGGTTGGTTTCAGGGACGGATGGAGTTCGGCCCCCGCGCTCTTGGCGGACGTTCCGTATTGGGCGACGCGCGTTCGCCCTCCATGCAGAAAACTCTGAACTTGAAGGTTAAGTATCGGGAGTCCTTCCGTCCCTTCGCCCCTTCGGTATTGCGCGAGAATGTCGCCGACTGGTTCGAACTGGACGGTGACAGCCCCTACATGCTGATGGTGGCCGATGTGGTCAAAAGCAAACGCAAGGCCATGACCGAAGGCGAAAAAGCCCTGTTTGGTATCGATAAGCTGAACATTCCCCGGTCCGATATTCCCGCCGTCACTCACGTCGATTATTCGGCCCGCATCCAGACCGTCCACGGGGATACCAATCCCCGCTACCACGCCTTGATTTCAAAATTCAAGCAACTGACCGGCTGCCCGGTGGTCGTCAACACCAGCTTCAACGTGCGCGGCGAACCGATTGTCTGTACGCCGGAAGA
>CAJXGZ010000336.1 GCA_913053795.1 uncultured Rhodospirillales bacterium
CCAGGCGCAACAAGTCGAAGGCCTGTTCGCTGTTTTCGGTCAACGTCGTCAGACGGCCGCCGAAATTGTCCCGCCCGGCGTCAAAGGAAAGCTTTATGGACAAATCATCAAGGCGCCCCTGGAAGGCTTGGCTGTCCAGACCGCCGGCGCCTTCGTCCAGGGTCGAGGCGACCATGTCGGCCAGCCCCTCCTTGCCCTTGGGGTCCAGCGCCGCGCCGCCGCGAAAGGCGAAACGCATGGCGATGATGGGGTTGGTGTGGTCCTCCACCAGCCACGCCTCCAGCCCGCCCTTGGCGGCGACCCTTTGCACGTCGATGGCCCACGCCGGTCCGGTCAGAAAAAGCAGCGTCAGGATCAAAACAACCCTCATTGCTTCGCCCCTTTGTTTTTCCCATGATTTTCCTGGGGCTTATCCTCGGGCTTGTCCTGGGGCTTGTCCTGGGGCAGCAGCAAGGAGGTCACCGAGCGTCCCTCCTTAAAGACCGCGCGCGCCGCGGCGTTGACCTGATCGAGCGTTACGGCGCCTACTCTCTCCGGCCATGATTCCACATCCTCGACCGTGCGCCCGGAGCTCAGCGCGGCGCCCAGAACCTGGGCCCCGGTTCTAAGGGAATCCCGGGCGTAGACGGCTTGCGCCTGCATGCGCTGTTTGGCGCGGGCGACTTCGGCTTTGGTGACGCCTTCTTTTAGAAGCTTGGTGATTTGGGCCTCCATGGCCGCCTCCAATTTCTCCATTGAAACGCCGGGCCGGGGGCTGGCGTAAAACGAAAACCCCGTGGGTCCCATGGAATCCGGGCTGTAGGAAGCGCCCGCGGAAACCGCCAGCTTGGCGTCAACCACCAGGGCCTTATAAAGGCGCGTGGTGGCGCCGCCGCCGAGAATCTCCGCCAGCACCTCCAAGGGATCGGCGAGTTTGCTGTCGCCGGCGCCATGGCTTGGGGACAGGAAGGAACGGCTCCAGGCCGGGATGCGCACCCGTTTATCCTTTAAGGTTACGCGTCTGGCGGCAGCCTGGGGCGGCTCCTGGGGGCGCGCGCGCGGGCTCAAATCGACGGGCGGAATCTTGCCGTAGGCGGCTTCGGCCAGGGGGCGCAGCTGCTTGGCCGTGATGTCGCCGGCGACCACCAGAATAGCATTGTTGGGGGCGTACCAGCGTTTATAAAAGGACATTACGTCGGCTAGCTCAAGGGCGCGAATCTCGCGCTCCCAGCCGATGACGGGACGCCGGTAGGGGTGGTTGAGGTAAAGGGCGGCGTTGCTGTGCTCGCGCAGGGTCCCCGCCGGATCATTGTCGGTGCGCATGCGGCGCTCCTCCAGGATCACCAGCCGCTCCGTCTCCACATCCTTGGCGGTGAACGCCAGGTTGGTCATGCGGTCGGCCTCCAACTCCATGACCATTTTCAGCCGGTCCACCGCCACGTTCTGGTAATAACCCGTATAGTCGTGGGAGGTGAAGGCGTTCTCCTGGCCGCCGTTGCGCGCCAGAATCTCCGAGAATTCGCCGGGCTTCATTTTTTTCGTGCCCTTGAACATCAGATGCTCTAGCAGATGGGCGGCCCCCGACTTGCCAGGAGGATCGTCCGCCGAACCCACCTTGTACCAAACCATATGGGTGACCACGGGAACCCGGTGATTTGGCGCCACCACCACCTTCATGCCGTTGGCCAGGGTGAAGGTCTCGGGGTTAAAGACGCCGGCCCGCGCCGCGCCTGCGTTCAGCAACAGGGGCGCCGACAACAAAGCGAGAATCGTCAACCGCCTGAAAAAAATTGGAAAAATCATGGATATGAACGGATCAGAAAAGGCTGCTCCAGAATCCCTTTTTCTTGGGGCCTTCGCCACGGGTGATCTTGGGCGGCGGCGGGGAAGCGCCGGAAGAGACGGGAAGGCCCTCCGCCTGGGTCGCCTTTATGCGTTTGGCCTCGCTCTCGGCGTCAATAATCACGCCCCCTTTTTTGGTAGGTTTTTTACCCGTGGTCCACCCCAACAGACGATCGGTGAAAGTGGAATTTCCTTGGGTAAAGTCCGACATCTCGCGCCGGATGTCGTCGCGGATTTTGGGGTCCGCGTCGAGACCGCCCGTTTCCTTGAGCAAGGCGTTCAAGCCGGGACTGTCGCCGCCGCCGGAGCTGGCCTTTCCTGAGTCTCCGCCGCTTCTGCGCAAGGATGCCTCCACTTGACGCCTGGGGTCTATTCCCTGGGGACGTTTGGCTCCCGGAGTCGGCGGCCTGATCGAGAAATCGGGAGGCAGGGCCAACGGCGCGCGCTGAGGAACGGCGAACTCGTCGGGCGCCGGTTTGGACGCGAAAAGTCCCTCGTCACTTCCGCAGCCGCCGACAAAAGCCGCGGCGAAAAGCGCCATAAATACTGTCCTAGATGCTTTCATTGCCTAGTCCTTATTCCTCAATATTATCCTTTTTATCTTTGACAAACAAGGAATCTACGACGAGAAGAACCGCGCCGGCGGTAATGCCGGCATCAGCCGCATTGAACGCCGGCCAGTGATAACCGAAGGCGTAAACGTCCAAAAAATCGGCCACCGCGCCGTAATGAA
>CAJXGZ010000337.1 GCA_913053795.1 uncultured Rhodospirillales bacterium
GAGAATATCGACATCGGCGGCCCGGCGTTGATCCGCGCCGCCGCCAAGAACCACGAATTCGTCACCGTCATCGTCGACGCCGGGGACTACGCGCGCGTCATGGAGGAGATGAAGGCCAACGGCGGCGCCGTCACGCCCGAACTGCGCCGCCAACTGGCGGCCAAGGCCTTCGTGCGCACCGCCGCCTATGACGCCGCCATCGGAACCTGGTTTGCCGAACGGGTGGGCGAGCCCTTCCCCGAGCGCGTTATTTTCGCCGGCGAGCTGCGCCAGGTGATGCGCTACGGCGAGAACCCCCACCAGCAGGCGGCGTTCTACGTCTCCGGCGCGCAGCGCCCCGGCGTCGCCACCGCGACCCAGCTTCAGGGCAAGGAATTGAGCTTCAACAACCTCAACGACACCGACGCCGCCTTCGAGCTGGTCGCCGAGTTCGAGCAAACCGCCTGCGCCATCATCAAGCACGCCAACCCTTGCGGAACGGCGCTCGGCGGGACCCTCATCGAGGCTTACGAAAAAGCCCTCGCCTGCGACCCGGTCAGCGCCTTCGGCGGCATCATCGCCCTCAACCGGGCGCTCGACGGCGAGACGGCGGAGGAAATCGCCAAACTGTTCGCCGAGGTGGTGATCGCGCCGGAAATCTCCGCCGGCGCCCGAACCATACTGGCGGCCAAGAAGAATCTGAGAGTGCTCGAGACCGGCGCCATGCCGGACCCGGCGGCCCCCGGCATGACGGTGCGCGCGCTTTCCGGCGGTTATCTCTTGCAGGGGCGCGACGGCGTCGTAATGGGCGAGGCGCTTAAGGTGGTCACCAAGCGCGCGCCGACGGAGGCCGAGATGGCGGACCTGAAATTCGCCTTCACGGTGGCCAAGCACGTCAAGTCCAACGCCATCGTCTACGCCAAGAACGCAGCCACGGTGGGCGTCGGCGCCGGACAGATGAGCCGCATCGATTCGTCCCGAATGGCGGCCTTGAAAGCCCAGGACGCCTCCGAAGCCGCGGGCGAAAAACAAAGCCGCGCCATTGGCTCGGTGGTGGCGTCCGACGCCTTCTTCCCCTTCGCCGACGGCCTGCTGGCGGCGGCCGAGGCCGGGGCCACGGCGGTGATCCAGCCCGGCGGCTCCATCCGCGACGAGGAAGTCATTACCGCCGCCGACGAAGCGGGCCTGGCCATGGTCTTCACCGGCATGCGCCACTTTAGGCATTAAGGAGCCGTCAGCCCTCAGCCGACAGCTATCAGCGCACTGAAGGCTGATGTGGAAATATTTGGCCACGGCCAAGGCGTCCCCAAAACTATTCGCCTCGCAATTACGCGATGTCTCAAAATTGGCGGCTTTGGAACAATGGTTTCGCTTGAGTTGGCGGCTTGGTTAGGCGCTCCTTGCGGCGCAAGCCATTCCTAGATTTGGCGGGAAATCACCGTAACCCACCGTAACCTCACCGTAACCCGTCACCGTAACCCACCGTAACCTACCCTTCACTCCCACCAAGGGCCGTAAGGCCCTTGGAATCTGGGGGATAAGGGATAGCTTTAATTTTTTACACGAATTGCTTATTCTAATAGCTTCTTTTTTTGGAAACACAAGCATGGGTAAAACTCTAGAAAACAGTGGGTCAAGATAATGAGTGCAATCTCGCTTCCTGAAGGTACAGAAGCCTTGATGGCCAAATTAGAGCTTAGCGATGTTATGCGCTTAATAGAGGGCACTGCACGGTGGGTGGCCCCGGAAACATTCAATCTTCTCCCTGTTTGGCACCCTGAGCACGCACGGCGTTCCCTTTTATACAATTGCGATTGGACAGAGCCACGAATGAATACAAACCGGAAGACCGATGTGGCTGTACATAAATCGGAGGGAAACACTAACGCAAACAAGGCGCTGACACATGCTCTCGGATTAAGGTCGTCTGGCAGAAAAAACTGGTCTTGCTGTCATATTTGGGGAGTTGACGACCCAACCTATCAAGAAGCAAATATCGTTGTACAGGATCACCGATTCTTCTCTTGTGTTGCCAACATGGTATTGCTTCCAACACCGCTTAAAGCATTTACTGATATAATGCCCGACGTGAAGGCAATGCTCCGCATTTGCGCTCGAAACCTTTACGGATGGCAATGCGACCATGAGAGAATGAGTCCTGTTAACGACGCGCTCGATGATTGGCAAAACTGGGACGATTATCCGCAGAGCTGGCCTCGCAAGGAAGGAGATACCCTTCCCATTGGGGTGATGCCGATCAATGCTGATATTCGCAATAGCGCATTAAGAAGGTGGCAAAAGATTCAGGAGGATATTGAAAGTTCTGGCCCCTTCTATCCACGTGAGGATGTGCGGAAAGCATTTGCTTATTGGGATTTTGACCTAGAACAAACTCTCGAACTGGCGAGCTTGCAATGATGGTTCAAAAGGACAAATCCACAGCTACTGGAATCACAAGCCCCGCAATCTTAAGCCGCCTTGTCCTCCACCACCAGCGTTCGGCCTACGGCTTTGAGGGCGGCTTCTATTTTTCCGATGTGGGAGCGGCGGTCAAAACATTGCTATGCCC
>CAJXGZ010000338.1 GCA_913053795.1 uncultured Rhodospirillales bacterium
GCAGATCGTTTCTGAGAAAGCGGTATTTGGTGGCCAACGTTATGTCGCCGATGCCGGTCGAGCCGTCGCCAATGACGCTTTTGTCGACCAGGGGAATTTCCACCTTGGCGGTCCAGTTGGCGGTCAAGCCGTATTCGTCTTCCAGCGTCAGTTCCTGTTCGGTTTCTTTTTGGCCGGCGCCGCTCGCGCGGGCGCGTTCATAGGTAAGAGACAGTTCCTGCAAGCCCTTGGAATGGGTATGGGCGCCCGGCGCGAAAACCGGCTCATGGGCATATGCCGGCCGGCCAATGGTTGCGGCTAAACCGACAGCTAAACCGACCGCCACGACGCCCCGGCGGATCAGTTTCTCCGTGATCGAACGGGTCATTTGCCTTTGGCTCCTTCGAATTTACGCAGACTGAAACCGGCGTCGCTGACCGCCTGTTTGGCGGTAGCCTTGTCGAGACTGGCGCCGGGCGCCATGGTCACGGCGACCAGTCCGCTGTCGATATTGATATCGACATTTTTTACTCCGGCCAATCCGCTGACCTGCTTTTCGACGCCGTAAGCGCAGAACGGACAGGCCAGCCCGTCGACGTAGAGCTTGTAGACGTGAGAACCGGCGGAATTGGCGGATTTGGCGGCATTGGCGGCAGCGGCGAAAGCGGAGGTCGCGCCCAGTAAAGCAGGCGCTACGCCCAGCGTCGTCAGCGCCAGGACGAAAGCAATCCGTTGCAAAAACTTCAACATTTTAAGACACTCCATGTGGTTTGATCATCGGCGACACATGCAGTGTAACATCCGTACCATAGTCCGGAGTCAATACGTATTTTGGGCGGGAATCGAAAGCGCTTATTTTCTTGTAATTATGCTAAATATGGCATATTTTGGAATTTGCGGATATACGGAAAAGAAAATCATGAAGGTAACGGACGGCAGCGGCAACATCTTCGCCGACCTGGGCGTGGACGCGCCCGATGAGATGCTCGCCAAGGCCCAATTGGCGCACGCCATCATCGGCATTATCAAACACCGCCACATGATCCAGGTCGAGGCGGCCAAGGTGCTGGGGACGGACCAGGCCAAGATCTCGGCGCTCGCCAACGGGCGTCTCGGCGGATTCTCCATCGAACGCCTGATCCACTTCACCAAGGCGCTCGACCGGGACGTTGAAATTCGGATCAGGAGAAAACCGCGTAGCCGGTCCAAAGCGCGGTTTCATGTGGTCCTGGCGTGAGGGGCGCCTTGTCCTATGAAACCGTTACGTTAACGGGAATTCACGGGCATTACAGCAGGTCGCCATAATTCCACACTTATATTTCCCCTTGGTTCTTAATTACAAAATTTTTGCCATGATCAGAGCATCCACTCGACCTTGCCGCCGCCGGTAATAATCCGGCCGCTTACCGGCTTCGGCGAAGCCTTGTTTCCGGTAAAGCGCTGCTGCTGTAAAGTTGTCCACCGCCACTTCGAGAAAGGCGTTTTTCGCCCCAAGGCCACGGGCCCGGGCCATGGCGGCGGCGAGCAATGCGCTGGCGATACCGGCCCGGCGACGTTTTGGGGCGACGCCGATGGCGATTATTTCGCATTCATCCGCCGCCAGCCGGCAGATTACGAATCCCGCCGGGTTCTCGCCGCCGTCGCCGTCGCCATTGGCGGCGATCAGGCAAAAGACCCCGGGCATGGCGAGGATTTCCCTTGCCGCCGCTTCCGACCAGGGATCATTGAAGCAGCGTTGGTGGAGAAGGGCGATGGCGGCGGCGAAAAAAGGCGTCGCCATAGTGAATGCCGGCCGCGCCCCGCCCATGTCGGCTCAGGCCTCCTTGGCCGGTGGGCGAAGGCCCGCAAGATTAGCCGCCGGCTTGGCGTCGGGCAGGCGCAGGTATAAAGGCCGGGGCGGCGGCGCGCCTACTTTCGGCGAGGTTTCGGCCGCCCGGCGGCCGGCAATAGTGCAAAGATTAGCCGCATCGGGAAGACCGGCGGCGGCGCTCGGCTCGGCATCAAGGCCGGCGTCGCGGAGCGCCCGGACGGCCGCCCCGGCGGCGTCGCCGACGACCAGCAGCGGACCGTTTCCGAGCATTGCCGCGAGCCCGCCCGCCGCCACCGCCAGCGGCTCGCCGGTCGCTTCCAGCCC
The DNA here is from genome assembly GCA_913053795.1 of uncultured Rhodospirillales bacterium. Taxonomy (GTDB): domain Bacteria; phylum Pseudomonadota; class Alphaproteobacteria; order Rhodospirillales; family 2-02-FULL-58-16; genus CAJXGZ01. Next base: position 2,114 of record CAJXGZ010000338.1, read on the forward strand.
CGGCGAAAAAACCTGGACGTAAAGATCGGCGCGCTTTGAATCGAGGGCCACCAATATAGACCGCCCGTCCGGTTCTTCCTTGCCGATGCCCGCCGCCACCACTTCCAGGGTGGTTGCGCCCAATATCGGCAGACCGGCGGCGAGGGCGTAGCCGGTAGCCGCCGCCAGGCCGATGCGCAGCCCGGTAAAGGCGCCGGGACCGATAGTCACGGCGATGAGATCGAGGCCCGGGATATCTTCCCCGGCTTCAAGTAGGACCTCGGCGACCATCGGCGCCAGCCCTTCCGCCTGGCCGCGTTCCATGAGCCGAAAGCGGTGGGCAACCACCTTGCCGTCGCGCGAAATAGCGGCGGAGCAGGATTTCGTCGCCGTATCGAGGGCAAGGATTTTCATGGACGCGCGGCCTCTTTAAACTGATTAACCGATGGGACAAT
>CAJXGZ010000339.1 GCA_913053795.1 uncultured Rhodospirillales bacterium
CTCTGGGCACCCTGAATGCCGCCGCGCCGGTTCGCAGCGTTCTGGAGAGGCTGGTCGGCGAGACCGGGGAAACCTGCAATGTCGGCATCCTGCATCAGGATGAGATTGTCTATATCGAACGCATGGACGGGCCCTCGCCCTTGCGCCTTCAGTTGCAGATCGGCAGCCGGGTGCCTGTCCATTGCACCGCCATGGGCAAGCTGCTTCTGGCGAACCAACACAAGAATATCCGTATGCGCATTTTGAATGCGCGGCCGCTTCGCTCCTTTACAAAGACCACGATTACCGATGCGGCGGAGCTCGAGAAGGAATTCGCGGCCATCAGGTCCGGTGGGTTTTCCTATAACAACCAGGAATATTTCGAGGGACTGACAGCCATCGCCGTCGCGATCCGCGACGCGGGCGGCAAGATCATCGCGGCCCTGGCCGTGCATGCGCCGTCCACGCGATTGGACCAGGAGAAGGCGCTTTCCTTTCTGCCGGGCATGACGCGGACAGCCGGGGATATTTCCAGTTGCTGGTTCCTGTCGCAGGAGTGAGCGCGTAAAAACGGCGCGCGCGGGCCGCCGGAAAGACGAAGGGGGTGAGCCGGAAGGCCCGAAAGGAAATTCAATTGCCGGAGAAATTTTTCGATTTTGGGTAATCCGCCGGGGAAACGAATAATTGTTTCCTTCTCCTGAGGGGAAAGAACAAAAAATGTGGACGGTCGAAAAAAAGAACCCGGGATCGGCCCTTGAAAAGGCCCTGAGCGTATTGGAGGTGATCATTGACCAGCCGCAGCCCGTGGGATTGCCCGATATCGCCGGCCGCCTCGCCATGTCGCGCCAGGCGGTCCACAGATTGCTGCAACAACTGGTGGAAAACGGTCTCGTCGTGCGCGACCCCAGCCGGGATAGGTTTGCCATCGGGCCCAGATTTTCAAAGATGGCGCTTGAGGTCCTGCAATCCGCCAACAAGGGCGCTCCCATTCGCGCGACAATCCAGAAAGTGGTCGATGAGATTGGCGAGACCTGCAATGTGGGTGTCCTGGAGGGCCGGGACTTTGTTTATCTCGAGCGCGTCGAGACCACACGTATGCCCCGAATTTACCTGGAAACGGGCAGCCGTCTGCCGGCGCATTGCACGTCCGGCGGCAAAGCCCTGCTTGCCTGGTTGCCGGCAAGGGCAAGATTCAATCTTCTCAAGCCGATGGATCTCAAACCGTTCACGAGCCATACCATTACCAGCGCAAAGGCTCTTGAGAAGAATTTGCAGACCCTGAAGTGCCGGGGATATGCCATCTCGACGCAGGAATTTGCCTACGGAATAGTGGGGATCGGTGTCCCCATTCTCGATTCTGAAGGTGCGGCGCTCGCCGCGTTGGCCCTGCATGGCCCGATTGGGCGGGTGACGCTCGAGAGGGCTCCTGAATATGCCGAAAAACTCATGGCGGCGGCCAGCCGGCTTGCCGAAATCTGGGACGAGGGGAGCTGACAACCGCAATTTGCGGGACACGGTTCACTCCCCGCGCCAGGAAATTTCCTCCGGACTCACATTGACAGCCCTCGCAATCGTCTCTTAAAACGAGACGAAACGTCTTGCCATGCGGGACGAGTTGGATGCGGACAAGGTGCGGAAAAACTGTTTAGTGCGTATCACCGATAAGTGGGAACCGGTTATCGGAAAAATGATACGCATAGACAAAGACAAGATCGCGGTTTTGATTCCATCAAAACATGAAGCGATCTAGGCCGCCAGTCGAGGGAGGATGCCATGACCCGAATGACCCCCAGTGAAGCGTTTGTAGAGGCCCTGGTCGCGCAGGGCGTGACGGAGATGTTCGGCATCGCAGGGTCGGCGTTCATGGACGCCATGGATTTGTTTCCTTCCGCCGGTATCCGGTTTATCCCGGTTGTGCATGAACAGGGCGCGGGGCATATGGCGGATGGCTATTCGCGCGCCTCGGGCCGCCACGGCGTGTGCATCGGCCAGAACGGCCCCGGCATCACCAACTATGTGACCTCGACGGCGGCGGCCTTCTGGGCCCATTCGCCGGTGGTTGTGATTACTCCCGAGACCGGGTCCGCGACGCAGGGGCTGGGCGGATTTCAGGAAGCCCAGCAGCTTCCCTTTTTCGAGGAGATCACCAAATACCAGGCCCATGTGAATAATCCCGCCCGGATGGCGGAATTCACCGCGCGCGCCTTCGATATGGCCATGAGCGAACGCGGGCCCGCGCAACTGAATATTCCGCGCGATTATTTCTATGGCGAACATGACTATGACATTCCGGCCCCGAAAAAGATTCTGCGCGGCCCCGGCGCGGAGGAAAGTCTCGATGAGGCCGCCGATCTGCTGGCGTCGGCCAAGTTTCCGGTCATCGTGTCCGGCGGCGGCGTTATTTTCTCCGATGGCGTCGAGGAAGCGGTCGCCCTGGCCGAGGCGCTCGATGCGCCGGTGGTGTGCTCCTATCTGCACAATGACGCCTTCCCCGCCAGGCATCCGCTGTGGTGCGGGCCGCTTGGTTATCAGGGCTCCAAGGCGGCCATGAAACTGCTTGCACAG
>CAJXGZ010000340.1 GCA_913053795.1 uncultured Rhodospirillales bacterium
GCGGGCAGGCGCCGATTTCCTGGCCGTTTCCGCCGGTGTTTGGGATTTCAAGGATGGTCCGGCCGCCGCCGTAAAGGCGTTCAACGGCATGATCGCCAAGGTCTGAAAAGTTTCGCTTCGATTTATAGCCAAGGAGTGATATATCCCTGAAAATCCTCGGAGTTGTCGCTTGATTCAAAAGAAAACTAAATTCGAAAAGAGGCTTGGCGATCTTCATCAATCCGCCGAGCGCATCAACGGCGGCCTCAAGGAAGTCCTCGAACTGCTGGACGGCGTCTCGCTTTCCAGCGCCTCTTTCCTCGAAAAACCGGAAAAAAGCAACAAGGAGGATCTCTACGCCGGCAATATTTACAAGGTGGTTGACGTCATCCGCGCCCAGGTCGAGGAAATCGTCAAGATAAGCCACGAGTTCGCCGAACACATTACCCAACACGGCAGCGAAATCTCCGATCTCAGCGAGCAACTGGAAAAAACCAAGAAAGACGCCATGATCGATCCCCTGACCGGGGTCGCCAACCGGCGCAAGTTCGAAATCGTCCTGGATGCAATGCTGAAGGATATCCAAAAACTGAAAGGCCGCTTGTCGGTGCTGGTGAGCGACGTTGACGACTTCAAGGAGATTAACGACAAGCTGGGCCACCACGCCGGAGATCAGGTGTTGCGGCTGGTCGCCAAGTCCTTCATCTACAATTTAAAGGACAGCGATTTCGTGTGCCGCTGGGGCGGTGACGAATTCACCGCCATCATCCCCAACGCAACGCCAATAAACGCCGCCGCCATCGGCGAAAGAATCCGCTCCACGCTCGCCAAAAAAACCATCATGGACAAGGAAAGCGGCGAGACCCTCGGCAAGGTGACCTTGTCCATCGGCGTCTCCTCGTACAGGGACGGCGACACCTCCAAGAAAATGACCGACCGCGCCGACAAGGCCATGTATCTCGCCAAGCACTCCGGTAAAAACAAAGTCGTTACCGACAAGGATTGACCGAATGCGCCCCTTGGCGCGGACCGGTGTCCCGGAATGGAGCTCACGGGGTCGTGAAAACCTCTGGAAAATCCGTGCGTGACAATTATTTTTCGAACAACGATAATCGTTGCGTTTAATTATTACCGCGCCCATATCGCGCTAAGGTCGACGAGAGGCTACTTGCCCATGCCACGCGGAAACCGGCCCATGTCGCCGCACCTGCAGGTCTACGCCTTCGAGCTGCATATGGCCATTTCCATTTTTCACCGCATCACCGGCGTCGTCCTGGCGTTCGGCGTCGTGGCGCTGATCTACTGGCTGGCGGCGGCAGCCTATGGGCCTGAAAGCTTCGCCCGCGCTCAATGGCTGTTCGGCTCATGGTTCGGGTATTTGTGCCTGTTCGGCTGGTCGGTGTGCCTGTTCTATCACCTGTGCAACGGCGTCCGTCATTTATTGTGGGACATCGGCTGGGGCTTCGAGGTCGAACGGGTGAAGGCCACGGGCCTCGCCGTTCTGGCGGGAACCGTGGTCCTGACCGCCGCCTCCTGGACCATAGGACTGAGTATATAGTATGAAAATGCGCAGCGCATTGGGCCGCGTGCGCGGCCATGGATCGGCCAAGTCCGGAACCGACAGTTGGTACGCCGAGCGGCTGACGGCGCTGGCCCTGGCGCCGTTGTCGGTGATGTTCGTCGCCTTCATGGTGGCGGGGATCGGCGCCGACTACGACGCCTTGAAGGCGTGGATGTCGTCGCCCGGCAACATGGCCATGGCCATCATCTTCATCGCCGTCACCCTTCGCCACGGCGCACTCGCCCTGTCGGTGGTCATCGAGGACTACGTGCACAACAAGGTCATCGAGATCGCCAGCCTCATCGCCGTCAAGTTCGGCTCCTTGATCCTCGGCGTTTTCGCCGCCGGCGCGATCCTCAAGATCGGCCTGGGGGACTAGATGACCAAAGCCTACGAAATCATCGAGCACACCTATGACGTCCTTGTCGTCGGCGCCGGCGGCGCCGGCTTGCGGGCGGCGCTGGGCATGACCACGGCGGGACTGAAGACGGCCTGCATCACCAAGGTGTTCCCCACCCGCAGCCATACCGTCGCCGCCCAAGGCGGCGTCGCCGCCGCCCTTGGCTCCATGTCCGAGGACAACTGGCATTGGCACATGTACGACACCGTCAAGGGCTCGGACTGGCTCGGCGACCAGGACGCCATCGAGTATTTGTGCCGCAACGCCGTGCCGGCGGTGCTTGAACTGGAGCACTATGGGGTGCCGTTTTCACGCTCGGAAAAAGGCAAGATCTACCAACGCCCCTTCGGCGGCCACATGCGCAACTTCGGCGAAGCCCCGGTGGAGCGCGCCTGCGCGGCGGCCGACCGCACCGGCCACGCCATCCTGCACACCCTTTACCAGCAATGCCTTAAGCATGACGCTGAATTTTTTGTCGAATTCATCGCCATCGACCTGATCATGGACCCGGACGGATCGTGCCTGGGCGTCATCGCCTGGAACCTGGAAGACGGCACCATCCACCGTTTCCAGGCCCAGACCACGGTGCTGGCCACCGGCG
>CAJXGZ010000341.1 GCA_913053795.1 uncultured Rhodospirillales bacterium
GCCCTTTACCGCCGTGCGCCGCAGTTTACGGGTCATTGCTTGCTTACCTCTGACTCCTGGCCCTCAGGCCGCTGACTTCTTTTTAGCAGCTGGCTTTTTGGATTTGCCGCCTTTGGATTTGCCACCTTTGGATTTGCCTGCGAGCATGGGAATCGCCTCGTCCAGGGTAAGGGCGTCGGCGTCCATGGTTTTGGGGATGTTGGCGCGCACCGCTCCGTGCTGCAGATAGGGGCCGTAGCGTCCGATGCGCATAGTCACCGGCTTGCCGTCCTTGGGGTGGGCGCCCAGGTCCTTGGGCGGCGTTTTCTTGGGCGAATCGGCAATCAGGGCGACGGCGCGGTTGAGCCCGATGGTGAGCACGTCGTCATCGCCCTTGAGCGAGATGAAAATGCCGTTGTGCTTGAGGTAGGGGCCGTAGCGCCCGAGGCCCGCCTGGATATCCTTGCCGGTTTCGGGGTGGACGCCGACGTCCCGGGGCAGGGACAACAGCGACAGGGCCTTCTCCAGATCGACGCTCGCGGCCTCCATGCCGCGCGGCAGTGACGCCCGCTTGGGCTTGGCTTTTCCTTCCACCTCTCCCAGTTGCGCGTAGGCGCCGTAGGGCCCCCGGCGCAGGGTGACGGCGAGCCCGGTTGCGGGGTCGATCCCCAGCTCCTTGGGGCCGTTGTCCATGGGCTCGGCGTCGCCGCCGTTGGCCGCGATCAGCGGCCGGGTGTGGCGGCACTCGGGGTAGTTGGAGCAGCCGATGAAGGCGCCGAACTTGCCGATCTTGATGCTGAGCCGCCCATCGCCGCACTGGGGGCAGAGGCGGGAATCGGAGCCGTCCTCGGCCTCGGGAAAGAAATGGGGCCCCAGCAGATCGTTCAGGGCGTCCAGCACTTCGCGCACGCGCAAGTCCTTGGTTTTGTCGACGGCGGCGCTGAAGGCGTCCCAGAACTCAGCTAGGACCTGCTTCCAGTCGATGCGGCCGCCGGAGATGTCGTCCAGTTTTTCCTCCAACTCGGCGGTGAAGTTGTACTCCACGTAGCGCGAGAAGAAGCTGGTGAGGAAGGCGATGACCAGGCGCCCCCGGTCCTCGGGCGTAAAGCGCTTTTTTTCCAGGCGCACGTAGTCGCGGTCCTGGAGCACCGAGATGATGGAGGCGTAGGTGGAGGGGCGTCCGATGCCCAGCTCCTCCAGGGACTTGACCAGGCTGGCCTCGGAGTAGCGCGGCGGCGGCTGGGTGAAGTGCTGTTCCTTGGCCACCGAAACAAGGCTCAGGCCCTCGCCCTCCTTGAGGGGCGGCAGCATGCGCTCGTCGTCTTCGGCCCCGCCATCGTCCCGGCCCTCGCGGTAGAGCTTGAGGAAGCCGTCGAAAGCCAGCACCGAGCCGGTGGCCCTGAGGACCGTTTGTCCGTCAGCGGCGGCGATGTCGGCGGCGACCTGATCGAGCACGGCGGACTCCATCTGGCTGGCCACCGCGCGCTTCCAGATCAAGGCGTAAAGCCGCTTCTGATCCGAATCGAGGATGCCCGCCACGTCCTTGGGCAGGCGGGAGAAGTTGGTGGGGCGGATGGCTTCATGGGCTTCCTGGGCGTTCTTGGCCTTGGATTTGTAGGCGCGGGGCTTTTCAGGGACGTAGTTCTCGCCGTAGGCGCCGGCAATGAGTTCGCGGCAGGCGGAAACGGCTTCGCCCGCCATGGAGACGCCGTCGGTGCGCATATAGGTGATGAGGCCCACCGTCTCGCCGCCGATGGCGAAGCCCTCGTAAAGCTTCTGCGCCACCTGCATGGTTCTTTTGGCTCCGAAGCCGAGCTTGCGCGAGGCTTCCTGCTGCAGGGTGGAGGTGGTGAACGGCGGCGCCGGGTGGCGGCGCGTCTTCTTGCGCTCCACCTTGGCGACGGTGAAGCTGGCGCTCTCGACGGCGCTGGCGGCGGCGCTGGCGGCGGCTTCGTCGCCGAGCGCCATCTTGGCGAGCTTTTCGCCGTTGTGATGGCTGAGGGTGGCGTCGAAGGACGCGCCCGAGGGTGTCTTGAACTGCGCCTTGACGCTCCAATACTCCTGGCTCTTGAATTTCTCGATCTCGGTTTCGCGCTCGCAGATCAGGCGCAGGGCCACCGACTGCACGCGGCCCGCCGAGCGGCTGCCGGGCAGCTTGCGCCACAGCACCGGCGACAGCGTAAAGCCCACCAGGTAATCCAGAGCCCGGCGCGCCAGATAGGCCTCGATGAGTTCAGTGTCCAGCCCCCGCGGGTGGGAGAAGGCGTCGAGGACGGCGCTACGGGTTATTTCGTTGAAGACGACGCGCTTGACCTCGATGTTCGCCAGCGCCTTTTTCTGCTCCAGCACCTCGCGCACATGCCAGGCGATGGCTTCGCCCTCGCGGTCCGGATCGGTGGCGAGGAACAGTGTTTCAGCCCCCTTCAGGGCGGCGGCGATTTCCTTGATGCGCTTGCCGGCCTTGGCGTCCACCTCCCAGTTCATGGCGAAGCCTTCGTCGGGAAGCACCGATCCGTCCTTGGACGGCAGGTCGCGCACATGGCCATAGCTGGCGAGCACGGT
>CAJXGZ010000342.1 GCA_913053795.1 uncultured Rhodospirillales bacterium
GTTTCTTTCCGCCACCCATCTGACCGGAGCCAACCGCTACGCCCGGCATTCGGTGATGGTGCGGGCGCTGACCCTCGGCAATCTTTCTAAATTGCGCAGCGGACAGGTGGGCGGGGATTTCACGAAACGCTTGCTGGATCATTTGCCCCGGATTGGAGCGTTGCCCATTGAAGGTAAAAAGCCGAGCGGTTTCTTAAAGCGGCTTCAATCGCAAAAGGGCGCGCTCTTGGACGAGGTTCTTCTTCACGCCACCCTGGCCCTTGAGGGCAGGAGGGTTGGGAAAGCCGCCTTCGCCAGGGTCCTTGGCGACGCTGTGAAGCAACAAAGGCTAATGGTTTGGAGTTGCCGCGTCCCTGAGGTTGCGCGCCAAGCCTCCCGGTTGGCTTTGCGGCTGATTTGCGACCTCTTGTCCGAGAATCTCAAGTGGTCAGCGGGCGGCGGTAAATTTAATTTCATGGAGGAAGCGGCCGCCTTGCGTGCGCTCGTGAAGAAACATAGGCTGCATCCCGACGACGCTTTACTAGGGCAATCGGCTGAGCAGCGCGACATCCCCTGGGAGCCCCTCGGCAACCGCTTCGCCTTGCTGGGTCAAGGGAAATTTCAAAAACGCATACGGTCCGCCGTCACCAGCGAGACGCGCCATTCAGGCGCCATGATCGCCGGCAACAAGAAGATCACTAACAACATCCTGGGAGAATTGCGTCTTCCCGTTCCAAGGCAGGAGGTGGCCGAAAGTGAAGTTGAGGCCTTGGCCGCCGCCAAGAAGATCGGCTTTCCCGTGGCCGTCAAACCCCTCGCCGGCCATGAGGGCCAGGGAGTCAGCGCAAATCTAGCCGAGGCCGACGAAGTCAGCGCCGCTTTCACGCGGGCGGGGGGACGGAAGGCGATCATCGAATTCTTCATCGAGGGAGACGACCACCGCTTGCTGGTGGTGGGCGGGCGCATGCTGGCTGCGGCCAAGAAAATTCCGCCTTCGGTAACTGGCGACGGCAAGACGTCGATCCAGAATCTTGTGAAAGATATGAACCGGCATCCCTCCCGCGATGGCAAAAAACTGTTCAAGGTGAAGATCGGGGACGAGCTCATGCGCCTCCTTGGCGCCGCCGGGTATACGCTCGACACCGTGCTCAGGAAGGGCGAGAAATTCGTTCTCTGCTCCACCGCTAACTTCTCAACCGGCGGCATTCCCATCGACGTCACGGACAAGGTTCACCCGGATAACCGGCGCATGGCCGTGCGCGCCGCCGAAGCCGTCGGACTGGACGTGGCCGGCATAGACTTTCTAACGCCCGACATTTCGCGCTCTTATAAGAAAGTGACCAGCGCTATTCTTGAGGTCAACGCCTTGCCCGGGCTTCGCCTCCACTATTGGCCGGCGGAAGGCGTTCCCCGGGACGTGACCGGCCCCATCGTTGATTTGATGTTCCCGCCGGGCGCGCAAAGCCGCGTTCCCATCGCGGTGATCTCGGGCCGAACCGGGCGCAATTACACGGCCCACGTCCTTGCCCATATTCTTCAACTGTCGGGACAATGCGTCGGCCTGTCCAGTCAGAAAGGCGCCTTTGTTGACGGCGAGTCCCTTGGCTCCGAGCCGTTGCGTGGGCGACAGGCGGCGCGCGCGATCCTTCGCGATCCGCGTGTGGAGTCCATGGTCCTGGCGGCCTCCCCCATGGAGATGCTGAAACGGGGACTTGGCCATGACGCTTGCGAGGCGATGGCCATATTGAACGTTTCCAAGGACGGCGAGGAGGCGGACGCCGAAAAGCTGGCGGAGACAAAACGGGGCGTCGCAATCGCGCGCGACGCGGCGCGGGGCATGGTGATCGTCAATGCCGAGGATCCGGCGGCCATCAAGCTGGCCGGCAAAATCAATTACAGGCGCATCGTCATGGTGAGCCGCAATGCAAAGAACAAAGTCGTGCGCCGTCATATCGGCATCGGCGGAGATGCGGTGGTGCTGGAGAAGAAATCCGAAGGGGCCATGGTCGCCCTTTATGTTAACGGCCGCCGGAACGCCGTCTTGCCGGTTCAAGCGATCCCCGCCATCGGCGAAAAAAGCGGTCCCTGGGCGCTAAGATGGTGTCTTTACGGATTGGCGTTGGCCCACGGGATGGGCGTGGCGCCCGAGGTCGCGCACCGCGCCTTGAAGACGTTAAGCCTGGACTTCTTGAAAGCGCCGGCCTCGGTCAGGGTGCGCGACGATCTTCCATTCCGGGTCATCGTCGGCAAGATCGGAAACAAAGCCGCATTGCGCCGCTTTGGCGCTCTTGTCCGTAACTGGCCTTGCAAGGGCCGCAAGCTTGCGATCATTCCCAAAGGCGTGAAGGCGGCGGGCGCCGAAGCCAAGCTTCTGAAGGGAGCGCTCCAATACGGAAAGAATCTGGAAGTCGATATTTCCACCGCCTTCGCTTCCCTTGAGTCCGGAGACGCCGTGGCGGTCCTCGCCGTCGACTTTGACAGGTGTTGGCGCGCGGTTTCCCTGTACGCCCCCGAGACGCCGCCGCCTCCTTTGAAAGAGACGGAAAAGGCGGCGAAGC
>CAJXGZ010000343.1 GCA_913053795.1 uncultured Rhodospirillales bacterium
CCATCGGCCGCGGCCAGCGCGAACTGATCATCGGCGACCGCCAGACCGGCAAGACGGCGGTCATCATCGACACCATCCTCAACCAGAAAACAATCAACGAGAGCGGCGACGAATCAGAGAAGCTCTATTGCATCTATGTGGCCGTCGGCCAAAAACGCTCGACGGTGGCGCAACTGGTCAAGACCCTGGAGGACTACGGGGCGCTGGAGTACACCATCATCGTCGCCGCCACCGCCTCCGAACCGGCGCCGTTGCAGTTCCTGGCGCCCTACACCGGCTGCACCATGGGCGAGTTTTTCCGCGACAACGGCATGCACGCGGTGATCTTCTATGACGATTTGTCCAAGCAGGCCGTGGCCTATCGCCAGATGTCGCTGCTCTTGCGCCGGCCGCCGGGACGCGAGGCCTATCCGGGCGACGTTTTCTATCTGCATTCGCGCCTTTTGGAGCGCGCCGCCAAGATGAACGACGACGAAGGCTCGGGCTCGCTGACGGCGCTGCCGGTGATCGAAACCCAGGCCGGCGACGTCTCCGCCTACATTCCGACCAACGTCATCTCGATTACCGACGGCCAGATTTTCCTTGAGACCGAGCTGTTCTACAAGGGCATCCGCCCGGCGGTGAACGTCGGCCTGTCGGTGAGCCGCGTCGGCTCCGCCGCCCAGATCAAGGCGATGAAGCAGGTGGCCGGCAAGATCAAGCTGGAGCTGGCCCAATACCGCGAAATGGCGGCCTTTTCCCAGTTCGCCTCGGACCTCGACCAAGCGACGCAAAACCTTCTGGCCCGCGGCGAGCGGCTGACCGAACTTCTCAAGCAGCCGCAATACGCGCCGCTGACCATCGAGGAACAGGTGGTCAGCATCTTCTCGGGCGTCAGGGGTTACCTGGACGGCATCGAGGTGCGCGACGTCACCCGCTTCGAAGGGGCGCTTCTGGACGAAGTTCGCGCCAACGGCGCCGATATTCTCAAGGCCATCCGCGAGGAAAAAGAGCTTTCCGAGAAGACGGAAGCCAAGCTTGGCAAGCTGGTCGAAAACTTCGTCAAGACCTTCAGCTAAAGGGACCGACCGGGACAACGCCTCATGCCGAACCTCAAGGATCTCAAGATTCGGATTGCCAGCGTCAAGTCGACGCAGAAGATCACGTCGGCCATGAAGATGGTGGCCGCCGCCAAGCTGCGCCGCGCCCAGGAAGGCGCCGAGTCGGCGCGGCCTTACGCCAAGCGCATGGAGCGCATGATCGGCTCTCTGGCCGAGGCGCTGGCCGGCAACGAAGGGGCGCCGCCGCTGCTGGCCGGAACCGGCGACGACCAAACCCATCTGATCGCGCCCTACACCGCCGACCGCGGCCTGTGCGGCGGCTTTAACGGCTCCATCGTCCGCGAGACCAAAAAAATGATCGCCGAACTCAAGGGCAAGGACAAGACGGTCAAGATCTTTTGCATCGGCCGCAAGGGATACGAGGCCTTGAAGCGCGAGTTCGGCGACGACATCATCGAACATGTCCAGGGCCTCGGCAAAAAGGGCCTGGATTATTCCGAGGCCGCTGAACTGGGCGCCAAGATCACGGACATGTTCGGGAAGAGCCAGTTCGACGTCTGCACCTTTATTTTCAACAGATTCAAATCGTCCATGACCCAGATCGTCACCCGCCAGCAGATCATCCCCTTCGCCGCCCCCAAGGACGAGGACGCGGAAGAAGAGCAAGACAAAAAAGGCGCCGAACTCAAGGCGTCCTACATCTTCGAGCCCGGCGAGGAAGAGATTTTGGCCGAGTTGCTGCCGCGCAATATCGGCGTCCAGATGTTCCAGGCGCTGTTGGAAAGCAACGCCTCGGAACACGGCGCCCGAATGACCGCCATGGACAGCGCAACGCGCAACGCCGGCGATATGATTGACAACCTGACGCTCACCTACAACAGGACGCGTCAGGCCTTTATCACCAGGGAGTTGATTGAAATCATCTCCGGCGCGGAAGCGCTATAGAGGATAGAATCTAAGGAGCTTCAGCGATGGCTAAAAACGACAAAGGAATCATCACACAGGTCTTGGGGGCCGTCGTCGACGTCTACTTCGAAGGCGACCTGCCGGAAATTCTCAACGCCCTGCATTGCCAAAACCATGGCAAGCTGCTGGTGCTGGAAGTGGCCCAGCATCTCGGCGAGAACTCGGTCAGGACCATCGCCATGGACTCCACCGAAGGCTTGCAGCGCGGCCAGGAGGTCTCCAACACCGGCGAATCCATCATGGTGCCGGTTGGCCCTGAGACCCTGGGACGCATCATCAACGTCATCGGCGATCCCATCGACGAGCGCGGCCCCATCAAGACCAAGATGAAGGCCTCGATCCACGCCGAGGCGCCTAAGTTCGTCGATCAATCCACGGAATCCGAAATTCTCGAAACCGGCATCAAGGTGGTGGACCTGATCGCGCCCTACGCCAAGGGCGGCAAGATCGGCCTGTTCGGCGGCGCCGGCGTCGGCAAGACCGTCATCATCATGGAACTGATCAATAATATCGCCAA
>CAJXGZ010000344.1 GCA_913053795.1 uncultured Rhodospirillales bacterium
TGCGCCCCCAGTTGGCGTCCTCGCCGGCCACCGCCGTCTTGACCAGGGGCGAATTGGCGATCGACATGCCGATGACGCGCGCCGCCCGGTCGTCCTCGGCGCCGTTGACGACGATGGTGATGAACTTGGTCGCCCCCTCGCCGTCGCGCACCACTTGAAGCGCCAAGTCGATCATGACGTCCTCAAGGGCGCGGCGGAAATCGGCGAGGATTGGATCGTCGCCTAAGTCGACCGGCTTATGCTTGGCGCTTTGGCCGGTGGCGAACAGCAGCACGGTGTCGCTGGTGGAGGTGTCGCTGTCCACGGTGATGCGGTTAAATGAGCGATCTACCGCGCCGTTCAGCATCTCCTGGAGGGTGTGAGAAGGAATGGCGGCGTCGGTGAAGACGAAGGCCAGCATGGTCGCCATGTCCGGCGCGATCATTCCCGAGCCCTTGGCTATGCCGTTAACGGTCACCGTTTCGGCGCCGATGGAAGCCGAGCGCGTGGCCCCCTTGGCGAAGGTGTCGGTGGTCATGATGGCCTTGGCGGCGGCCTCCCAGTTCGCATCGTTCAACTTGTCCTTGAGGGCGGACAGAACGGCGATGATCTTGCCGTCGTCCAGGCGCTCGCCGATGACGCCGGTAGAGGCGGTGAACACCGTCGAGGGACGGCACGGAAACAGGTCGGCGACGGCCTTGACGGTGTTCTCCACCGCCTCCGCGCCGACGCTGCCGGTAAATGCGTTAGCATTTCCCGAGTTGACTAAAAGAGCGCTCGCCGCGCCCGAATGAAGCGCCTTGCGGCACGCCTCGACGGGAGCCGAGGCGGTCTTCGATTTGGTGAAGACGCCGGCCACGGAGGTTCCATGAGCCAGTTCCACCAACGCCACGTCGTCGCGCTCCTTATAGCGCAGGCCGCACAATCCGGCGGCCAGCCGCACGCCGGGAACTGAAGGCATGTCCGGAAATGATTCTGGAGCGAGGGGCGACGCCTTGTTCATATGACGGACTCTTTTCCGGCCCCCCTATTTGGCGGGCGCACCGCCGGCTTGCTGCGGAGCAGGGGGAAGAATGATGTTGATCTTGGCCGCGAAGCGCAGTTCCTTGAGATACCCGCTGGCGATCTCGTTGGACAGCAAGGCGCTTATTTTTCCCTTGGCTTTCTCGAAAGGCTGCGCCTTGCTGGGGCGATTGGCCTCGACCTTGATCACATGCCAGCCGAACCGGGTTTTGATGGGTTCCTGGGCGAACTCTCCCTCGGCCAGCGCGAAAGCGGCGTTGGAGAATTCCGGCGCCATCTGATTCTTGGTGAAAAAGCCGAGATCGCCGCCGCTGGAGGCCGACGGGCCGATGGAGTGCTTTTTGGCCAGTTCAATGAAATCGCCGCCGGCCTTAAGCTTGACGATGATCTCCTTGGCCAAGTCCTTGTCATCGACCAGGATGTGGCGGGCGCGCACCTCGATCCTTCCGGCGGTTTCCTTCGCGTATTTATCGTAACGTTTTTTTATGGCGTCCTCGCTCAACCCCTGTTCAAGCCGCACGGCGAGCAGGGTGCGCTCGAGAAGCTGGTTTGTTATCCGCTTGATCTGGCGCTTGAAATTCTTTCCCTCATGAAGATTCTTGCGGCGCGCCTCGGCGGCCATTAAATGCGTATCGATCAGGCTGTTCACCAACAACCCATAGATGGCGCCTTCAGGCAGACCCTTAAAACGGACGGGCAGGCGGGCGCGGGCCTCCTCCACCTGCGAGAGGCGGATTTCCGCTCCATTAACGGTGGCGACCACGGGATCGACGCCGGCGGCCGGGGTTTCCTCGGCGGCGGTTGGCTCATCCTTGGCGGCGGCCGGGGCTTCCTCGGCGGCGGCCGGATTATCCTCGGGATTCGCGGTTTTTTCATCGGCAAAGGCCGGAACAGAGGCGAAAAGAACGACGCCAAGGGCAATGGCGATGACTTTTAAATATAGGCGGATCATTAGTCGTAACCCCTGCTCAATGCTGGCCATGCTCGAATATATTATAGGTTCTAAGCATATAGCCGCGGCGGAAACAAGGGTTACGAAAGCCGGAACCGCCGAACGCGCATCCCCCCTGCATTGACAGACGTTCACCGGGACTCTATCTCTTGCCTAAAATGGAGGAGCGGGCTCCCTATATCCTATATCTAGAATTTTCTTGAGGATTCCCCATGCTTGGCGACATTGCCCAGCGTTTGTTCGGCTCCGCCAACGAACGTTTTCTCAAAGGACTGCACCAGACCGTTGAGCGGATCAACAGCCTGGAAGCCGAGCTTGAGAAACTTTCCGACGACCAGCTCAAGGCCCGCACGCCCTGGTTCAAGGAGCGGCTGCAAGCGGGCGAGGATCTCGACGCCCTTCTGGCGGACGCTTTCGCCACCGTCCGCGAAGCCAGCAAGCGGACCCTGGGCCAGCGCCCTTTCGACGTCCAGGTCCTTGGCGGCATCGTCCTTCACCGGGGCATGATCGCCGAAATGAAGACCGGCGAAGGCA
>CAJXGZ010000345.1 GCA_913053795.1 uncultured Rhodospirillales bacterium
CATGAACCAAAATTGCTCTGACGGAATGGGTCAATTTGGTCCGGAAATGCTCTAAATCAACGCTTCATGCAGGACATATGGCGCACGCCTTGGCAGGCGAGGCTGCGGAAACTCCAGAGGCTTTTGATATAGGCGACTAGGTTTTCCACGTCTTCGCCCGACAGGGAGTCCTTGAAGGCGACCATGCGTTTGTTGCGGCTCGAACCTTTGAGGATGGTGCTCATCAGGCTCTTGTCGGAATGATGCCAGGCGTGGGCGTCGTTGTTAAGCGGCGGGGCCTTATAGCCGAACTCGTCCTTGGCGTTTGGGTCCTTAGGGTCTTCGCCGACGCCGCCGGCGCCATGACATTCCTGACACGTATTTTCGTATAATTTCTTTCCCTTGGCGATGTTTTCAGCGCTCGCCGTGTGGCTTCCTTCGAAGCTTATCCATGTCTTGCCGCCATCGCCGCTGGTCATGATCGCGCCGGTCTCCATGGTGGCGTAAAGGCGTTTCGCATCATTCGGATCAACGGCTAAATTCAGGAGATAGCGGCCCATGAAATCCTTGGACAGGGTCTTCCAGTCCAGATCGGGCTCCTTGGCCGTGATCAGTCCGGTTTCGAAAACGAAGGCGTAGAGTCTGCCCCCGGAAGCGGCTTGAACCATGGTCGTGGGAAGTTGGACGGAATAAGCCGGGCTCCACTTGGCGCCGCCGTCGCGGCTGACCAAAAGTCCACCCTTGGTGGCCGCGTACAAGGAGTCGCTTTTTAATGAAGAGGCCGCCAAACCGAACACATCCTCGGGCAGTTTACCCTCGGCTTTCCATGAACGGCCGCCGTCCCGGCTAATCTGAAGCTTATTCTTGGAAACGCCGTAAACAACGTTGGGGTCGGCGCGGCTGATATCCATGAAGTAAAACGCGGCTGGATCGCCGGCCTCAACCGAAATCTTGGCCCAGCTTTCGCCGCCGTCAGTGGATTTCATCACCCCCAACCCTTTGCCGCCGGTGGCGTGACCGCTGGTCAACATGATCTTGTCGTTTTCAGGATGGACGGCCAAGGACATCAGCCCCGCTTTCAGTTCCTGAACCAGCGTCGCCTCGCCGTTCGGATTCGCCCGGAGCAGACCGTAATGGGTGGCGATCCATAGGCTTGCCGGATCTTGGGGGTTCGTCGACAGATCGTTAATGATTGAAATCCGCTCGGTCTGCATGGTCTTGGCGCGAGGACTGGAAAGAGGGCTTGTCAACGCGATGGCGAAAAAAAATAACGGTAAAACCCCATGGAAAATATATTGCCGCATTACTGATTCCTTAACTGTCCAAAAAAAAAAGCCCCGCCAATTAAAGAGGGGCTTATAAGTTTAGGCAGTGAAAAACAATCATAAAAAAGATGAGCGCAAATTAGGTAGCAGTTTCCTGTGAGGTCGAATTTGCAATCCTTAGATATGGACTATATACCAAATTAAACTGACGGTAGCGTGACAAAGAGCGAGAAAAAATCATGTTTTTTCTTTTATCCGGGCTTATAGGCCCAGAATTGGTAGATGCCGGAAAAGGCGCCGGGGTTGTCCCGCTCATAGGCGTCCCACAGGTCCAGGCAGGTCATCCGCTTGTCGTCGGGGAAGCGCGCCCGGTAGTCCTGTGAAATTCGCCGCTCCAAATCGTTGAAGCCGACGAACTCAAGTCCCAACGCGTCAAGGGCGGCGGCGATTTGCGGAAGGGTGAAGCGGTGTTCCCGGACATTGAAGATCATCCCGCGGAACCCCGGCATGGTGAAAAAATCCGGCCATTTCTCAACGGCTTTGGCGGGATGGCCTTCAGGCAGGCTCATAATGTCGCTGCGGCATTGGCGCATGCCGCCGGGCGTCGAGGCGTAGCCCTTTTCCTTGATGTAGGCGCGGGCCTCGTCGATGGATTTCCGGGCGCGTTCGCTGTAGAGGCCGACGAGCATGAAGCCATGGGGATTCAGCAGTCCGGCTAGCAGGCGCCATTCAGCCAGGGGGTCGTCCATGTGTGAATCTCCCATGTGGGGGGCGCCGCTGCATTGGATCATGTTGAAGCGGCGCTCAAACTGGCCGAGGGCGATGATGCCGGCTTGCTTGAATTCAACGTTGCCGATCTTGCGTTCGCGCCGTTTGCGTTCTCCATAGGCCAGGTTGGCCAAGCCGGGGTCGATGGCGAGAACCTTGGCGTCCTTATATTGCCGGGCCGTTTGCAGGGGGTGGCGTCCACTGCCGCATCCGGCGACAAGAATTTGAGGGGCGGCGGACCAGCCTATTTTTTTCTCAAGCAGGTGGGGGAAGGCGTCGCATAAGTTTTCGCGCATGCTGTCGGCTTTGAAAATGCCGATATCCGTCCAGCGCGGGTAGGGATTTTGCCGGCGCCGCCGGCGCTGGGGCTTGGAGATTGGGCCGCCGATTTCCGTAAGCTTCGGAATCTGGGCTTGAATTTCCCGCTCCTCCAGGGGCTCTTGGACCTGTTGGGACAGGACATCCTTCAAGGG
>CAJXGZ010000346.1 GCA_913053795.1 uncultured Rhodospirillales bacterium
ACATCCTTTATCCGCCGCCCTAGGGATATCGAACTAATGCCTTTTATCACTGATCCAAAATCGACCATATCGACCATAGAAGGCCCCCTGACCCCTGCCGATATTGCCATACCGGTACAACCTATTGTGTGGCAAAAGCCAATGCCCGCCCACACGCCAGGTTTTGGCACTACTGTCGAAGCCGCATTGACCGATGGATCTAACTTTTTAGGATCCTACTTACAAAATCAATTAATTATAAAAAAATATGATAATCAGACAACCCCAATTTCCACTGTCCGGGATCTGTTAGGCAATTTTACCCCCGTGGGCGAAGATCCCGTTAAGAATCCCTATGAGACCTTAGCGGTTAAGAATCTGTTCGAGGCTCATCCCGAATTAATTCACAAAAATTTATTTGACCATACCATTTACCCCAGTCAGATCAATGCACAAGTAGAAATAATCAATAGTGAATATAAGCAAAAACAAATAATAGCAGACGCCGGTTTATGGGGTACCGCTGCAGACGTGGCTAGTAATATTATTGATCCTACTATGTTTATCCCTGGCCTTGATGTTATCACTGCAGCCAAGGACGCCAGTACCGTCGTTCACATTGCTTCAGGTGCACTAAAATTGGGATCTACCATAGCTGCCCGTGAAATATTAATGCATGGGGTATCACCCACTAGAATCACGAAAGAATCTTTACAGTTCATCACCGGCGGCATGATCATGAATTTGGCGGAAAATTCCGGCAATTTCCGCGTTTCCACAAGAAAAATCGGCAAACGGCGGGCGCACTAGTTGAACTTGTTGAAAACGCCGATGAAATAATGGAGACTCGTTTTAAGATGAATCGTTTTATGACGATCCGCTTTTCATTTTTTTTGACGCTGTGCGTGGCCTTGCTCACAGCGTGCGCCCAACCGCGCACACAGGTCCGCGGCGATGCGCCCTATTACATACTGACCGCGGAGGAGGTCTTTTCCTCCGCCTACGGCGCGATCACGGACAAGTACATCGACCGGGTCACGCCCGCCACGCTGGCCATGAAGGGAATGCGCGGTCTGGCGACGATTGATCCCCAGTTGTCGGTGAGCCGCGAGGGAAGGGCCATCACGCTTGTCTCCATTCATGGAAAAGTGGCCAAATATCAGGCGCCCGCGGAGGACAACGCGCAAGACTGGGCGATCTTGACCGCCGTTCTCATCGAAGCCGGACGCAAGGCCTCAAGAGGCCTGCGCGAGGCATCGTCCGAGAAAATCTACAAAGCGGTGTTTGACGGCGCGTTGTCCGGACTGGATAGCTTCTCGCGCTATGCCGGGGCCGAGACCGCCAGGAAGAACCGCGCGCGGCGCAACGGCTACGGCGGCGTCGGCGTTCGCTTAAGAAAGTACAGCCGCGTTCCGCGCGTGATGTCCGTCATGCCGAAGACGCCGGCGGCGCGGGCGGGCGTAAAGCCGGGAGACTACATCACCTATGTGGGCGACATTTCCGTCGTCGGCATGAGCTTCAAGGACGTCATCGATCAATTGCGCGGTCCGGTGGGCTCCCAGATTCGCCTCACCCTTTCCCGTGCCGGCGAGCCGAAACCTTTGATCTTCGCAATCAAGCGGGAGCACATCATTCCCAACACCGTGACCTACGGCTTCGAGGATGGCGTCGTCATCCTCAAGGTCAGCGGCTTCAATCAAAACACCGCCAAAACCCTCAAGGCCAAGCTGATGGAGGCCTTTGACATTTACGGCTACGGCATCAGGGGATGGGTGCTGGATATGCGCGGCAACCCCGGCGGCTTGCTCAAGCAGTCCATTAAGATCGCCGATATGTTTTTAGAGTATGGCGATATCATCAACACGCGGGGCCGTCATCCCAACAGCAACCAGCACTACGAAGCCGATGGCGACGACTTGGCCGAGGGCCTTCCCTTGGTGGTGCTGATGGATGGCAAGTCGGCGTCGTCCGCCGAGGTGGTCGCCGTCGCTCTTCAGGATCAGGGGCGCGCCGTGGTCATCGGCACCGCGTCCTACGGCAAGGGGACGGTGCAGACCGTCATCCGGCTTCCCAACAATGGCGAGATCACCCTGACCTGGTCGCGCCTGATCGCGCCGTCGGGCTACGCCTTTCATGAGCTCGGCGTCCTGCCCAGCATTTGCACCAGCGGCGAGACCGACGGCGAGGGTCTCGCCGTCTATGATCCCGAGGTTAGGGACAAAACCTCCGCCGCCTGGGGGGAATGGCGCGCGGCGTCCCTTGACGATAAATTCCGCCGCGAAACCTTGCGCGCGTCCTGCCCGCCTGAGCGGCGCAGGAATGCCGTGGAGGTGGAGGTGGCCCTCCGGCTGCTCGGCGATCCCGCCCTTTTCGAGCGCACCCTTGATTTGTCCTCTCTCACCGCGGAGGCCGGCGGCCCTTGACAGAGCCGCCGCGGCCTGTATGTTTCGCCGCCTGGATTTGAAAGACTTTCTTGAAAGAGCTTAGAGCCTATCCGAACAACTAG
>CAJXGZ010000347.1 GCA_913053795.1 uncultured Rhodospirillales bacterium
CCGCCAGGAAGTCCGGGTTTTGACCGTGCATGGATCGAAAGGGCTGGAGGCCAACGTGGTGTTCCTTCCCGACACGCTGTCCATGCCCGATAAACGGCTGGAGAATTCCATTCTGTGGAGCGAAAACGCGGCCCTTTGGCCCGCCGAAAAAAGCATGGAGCCGGAAGCCTGCCGGGCATTGCGCGAAGCCATGCGCCGGCGCGAGCATCAGGAATACCGCCGTTTGCTCTATGTCGCCATGACCCGGGCGCGGGACCGCCTTTATATTTGCGGCTTCGAGGGCAAGAGGGAGCGTGGCGAAGGATGCTGGTATGACCTGGCGTACTCCGCCATTGAGGCTTCCGGCAAAGCCAAAGAGATAAAAATCACCGGATTCGACGTTCCGGGACTGCGCATGGCCTCGCCCCAGGAAGGCGAGCCCGAGAAAGCGGGCGAAGAGGGCGCCGCCGACGCAAAGTCCTTAAAACCGCCGCCCTGGGCTTATCGGCCGCCGCCCGAAGAGCCGTCCCCGCCGCGCCCCCTCGCCCCATCGCGTCCCAGCGAGGAGGAGCCGCCGGTGCGCGCGCCCCTTGGCCAAGACAATGGCGCAAGGTTCAAGCGCGGAACTCTTATCCACCGCCTTCTGCAAAGCCTGCCCGACCTGGAGCCCGAAAAGCGCGAGACCGCCGCCAGGCGATTCCTGGCCAGGCCCGCCCATGGCCTTGCCGACGAGGAACAGCGCGAAATCGCCGCCGAGACGCTGGCGGTGCTTGAGGCGCCGGACTTTGCGCCCCTCTTCGGACCCGGAAGCCGGGCCGAGGTGGATTTAAGCGGCGAAGTATCGGGTTACGTGATCTCGGCGCGCATTGACCGCTTGCGCATCACGCCTGAACAGGTCAGCGTCATCGACTACAAAACCAACCGGGCGCCGCCGCAAACGGCGGAGCAAACGTCAACGGCCTACCTCAAGCAAATGGCCGCCTACCGGCAAGCTTTGCGTTTGGTCTACCCGGGCCGCGAGGTGCGGTGCCTGCTTCTTTGGACCGATGGTCCCAAGTTGATGGAGCTTCCAAATTCCCTGTTGGACCGGCACGCGCCTTGACGGGGGAGCGTCCGCTACCTAAATTTGGTTGACGTTAAACAAGGGGAGCCCAAAAATGCCAAAACAGGTCAGCGACGATTCATTTGACGCGGACGTTCTGAAGTCCTCGACGCCGGTAATTGTCGATTTCTGGGCTGAATGGTGCGGTCCCTGCAAACAAATCGCCCCCGCCCTCGAAGAACTGGCCAGCGAGATGAGCGACAAGCTTACCGTGGTCAAGGTCAACATCGACGAAAACCCCTTGACCCCCTCCAAGTACGGCGTGCGCGGCATTCCCACCTTGATGATGTTCAAGGACGGCGAGGTTGCGGCCACCAAGATCGGCGCCTTGCCCAAAACAAAATTGGTTGAATGGGTCGAATCTATCCTCTGATTCGTCTTTCCCTCGTCATTAATCTCTGCAAGCCGCCTTCAGCGCCGCCATAACTTCGTTCACCTCGATGTCGTCCAGTTTTCGCCGGCTTATAATGGTGACGTCCGGTCCGCGCTGGGCGCACAGCGCCGGGTCGGAATCTCGCGAATATAAAACCACCGAAGGGCATCCGGACACGGCGATAATGTGCATGGGACCGGTGTCGTTGCCGAGCGAGCAG
Source organism: uncultured Rhodospirillales bacterium (assembly GCA_913053795.1). Classification (GTDB taxonomy): domain Bacteria; phylum Pseudomonadota; class Alphaproteobacteria; order Rhodospirillales; family 2-02-FULL-58-16; genus CAJXGZ01. The sequence continues at coordinate 1,675 of CAJXGZ010000347.1, forward strand.
ACGGCGTCCCGCGCCAAGACGGCGATGTCTTGAAAGGTGGTTTCTCCGGCCAGGCTTACGGACTCCTTGCATTTGTCGGCTATCGCCTCCAGCACCTCCTTTTCCGGGTCCGAGCCCAGCAGCACAGGCTGAATTCCGGTGGCGGCCAGGCTTTGCGCAACCTCCAAGTAGCGCCTGTAGGGCCAGCGCTTTGCGGGACGCCGGGGGGCGCCGCCGGGGACCAGCAAGGCATGGCGTTTTCCAAGGCTGAAGCGGGCGGCATCGGCCTGGGCCCAAGACAGATCCGGCGGCGGAACCTTTTTTATTCCGGCCATATTCAATTGCTCGGCTTGACGCTCGATGGTGTGCATGAAATCGCGCTTGGGATTGGCGTGGGGGTGCGAACAGCCCTTGGCTTTCCCCGACCACTCAGGGCGCGGTCCCGGCCAAAACAGGCGAAAATACCAGCCGGTGCGGTCCGAGGTCTGTAAATCATAGACTCTGGCGAACCCTCCCGCGCACAGGCGCCGCCGAAGCTCCAGTCCCTTTGCGACGGCCAACCCGCTTGGCTTTTCATCCAGCCAGACCTCATCGAAATACCCCGAGGACGCGGCGAAGTCAGCGTAAGGCCGGGTGGTCAAAAGTGTCACATGATCGCCGCCGTGATGCTCGCGGATGGCGGCGAAGGGTCCCGTCGCCTGCACGAAATCGCCCAACGCCGCCAGCTTGATCACCAGTATTTTCATTCGCTCCCGGCTTTCTAGAGCGTTTCCAGTTGAACTGGAATCGCTCTTGTCTTCTTTATCGCTCACGGCG
>CAJXGZ010000348.1 GCA_913053795.1 uncultured Rhodospirillales bacterium
GCCGCCCTCGCTGCCCGAGATGAGCACATGGTCGGCGTGGGCCTTGGAAACGCCGGAGGCGATGGTGCCGACGCCCTTTTCCGAGACCAGCTTGACGCTGATTCGGGCCTTGGGGTTGGCGTTCTTGAGGTCGTGGATTAACTGCGCCAGATCCTCGATGGAATAGATGTCGTGGTGGGGCGGCGGCGAGATCAGGCCGACGCCGGGCGTCGAGTGGCGGACCCGGGCGATGGTCTTGTTCACTTTGTGGCCGGGAAGCTGGCCGCCCTCGCCGGGCTTGGCGCCCTGGGCCATTTTGATCTGGATTTCATCGGCGTTGGCCAAGTATTCGGCGGTAACGCCGAAGCGGCCCGAGGCCACTTGCTTGATCGCCGAGCGCATGGAATCGCCGTTGTCCATGGGCGGGAAGCGCTCCGGCTCCTCGCCGCCCTCGCCGGTGTTGGACTTGCCGCCGAGACGGTTCATGGCGATGGCCATGGTGGTGTGCGCCTCGTGCGAGATGGAGCCAAAAGACATGGCGCCGGTGACGAAGCGCTTGACGATTTCCTCGACGGGCTCCACCTCGTCCAGCGCAATGGATTTCTTGGCGAACTTGAATTCGAACAACCCGCGCAAATTCATCAGCCGCTCGCTGGCGCCGTCGATAAGACGCGAGAATTCGCGAAATTTTTCGAAGTCTCCGCCGCGGCACGCATGCTGAAGCTTGGAAATGGTTTCGGAAGTCCACATGTGCTCTTCGCCGCGCAGGCGGAAGGCCAGTTCGCCGCCAACGTCGAGCGCGTTCCGCAGGATGTCGCCGTCTCCGTAGGCGGCGGCGTGGCGCTGCGCCGTTTCCTCGGCGATTTCACTGAGCCCGACGCCTTCGATGGTGGTGGACGTCCAGGTGAAGTATTTATCCACGAACGCGGTGGACAGGCCCACGGCGTCGAAAATCTGGGCGCCGCAATAGGATTGATAGGTGGAGATGCCCATCTTGGACATCACCTTGAGGATGCCCTTGTTGATGGCCTTGATGTAGCTCTTGTGGGCCTCTTCCTCGCTAATTTCCACCGATAGCCTGGGCAGCAGGAAGGAAATTGTTTCGAAGGCCAAATAGGGGTTGATGGCCTCGGCGCCGTAGCCGGCGAGCAGGCAGAAGTCATGCACCTGCCGGGCCTCTCCGGTCTCCACCACCAGCCCGACCTCGGTGCGCAGACCTTCGCGGATCAGGTGATGGTGGACGGCGGCGCAAGCCAGAAGCGCCGGGATGGCGATGTTGCCCGCGTCCATGCTGCGATCGGACAGGATCAGAATGTTGTCGCCCTTGAGCACTTCCTCCTTCGCTTTCTCGCAAAGTTTTTCGAGGGCTCTTTTCATGCCCTTGGCGGCGCGCGCCGCCGGATAGCAGATGTCCAGGGTATGGGCCCTAAAGGAGTTCTTTTCCCTATCGTGGATATGGCGGATTTTCTCAAGGTCCGTGTTGGAGAGAATGGGCTGGGTCACCTCAAGGCGCTTGTGATCGCCGCCGGTCTCAAGGTCGAGCAAATTCGGTCTGGGCCCGATCAGCGAGACCAGCGACATCACCAACTCTTCGCGGATGGGATCGATGGGCGGGTTGGTGACCTGGGCGAAGCATTGATTGAAGTAATCGTAAAGCAGCTTGGGCCGCTTGGAGAGCGCCGCCAGCGGAATGTCCCGGCCCATGGAGCCGATGGGGTCCTGGCCGTTCACCACCATCGGGATGAGGAAAAACTTGAGGTCCTCCTGGGTGTAGCCGAAGGCCTGCTGACGGTCCATCATGGTGTCGGGATCGGGCGGCATGGCGGCCACCTCGGCGGCCAGGCTCTCAACCTTGATCTGCGTCTGGTCCAGCCATTTCTGGTAGGGTCGGGCCGAAACCAGTTCGCGCTTCAACTCGGCATCGTCGATGATGCGTCCCTGCTCCAGGTCGGCGAGGAACATCTTGCCCGGCTGCAAGCGCCATTTCTTAATGATCTTTTCCTCGGGGATGTCCAGAACCCCAACCTCGGAAGCGGCGACCACAAGATCGTCGTCGGTGATGATATAGCGCGCCGGGCGCAAGCCGTTGCGGTCCAGGGTGGCGCCGATCTGGCGGCCATCGGTGAAGGCCACCGCCGCCGGTCCGTCCCAGGGCTCCATCAGCGCCGCGTGGTACTCATAGAAGGCGCGGCGCTTGGGATCCATCAAGGGGTTGTCGTCCCAAGCCTCGGGAATCATCATCATCATGGCGTGGCTCAGGGAGTAGCCGCCGGCCACCAGAAGCTCCAGGGCGTTGTCGAAGGTGGCGGAGTCCGATTTGCCGTCACCGATCAGCGGCCACAGTTTTTCCAGATCGTCGCCGAGAAAGCTGGACTTCATGTTGTGGCGGCGCGCCGCCATCCAGTTGATGTTGCCGCGAACGGTATTGATTTCGCCGTTGTGACACATGTAGCGGAACGGCTGCACCAGCGGCCACGACG
>CAJXGZ010000349.1 GCA_913053795.1 uncultured Rhodospirillales bacterium
TCCTCTAAAAGCAAAGGAGAGGTTGCTCACACCGCCACTAACTTTGGCATAAGGCAGATTTTCTTTTATCCATTTTATTGCTTTAATGTAGTCAAGGGCATAATTGCTGTGTTCATCAATGCCGGTGCCTATGGCAAGGATATTGGGATCGAAAATAATGTCTTCGGGCGGGAAGCCGGCCTGTTCGGTCAATAGCTTGTAGGCGCGCTCGCAGATGGAGACTTTGCGTTCCGCCGTATCGGCCTGGCCCTCCTCGTCGAAGGCCATGACCACCGCGGCGGCGCCGAAGCGCATGATCTCGCGCGCCTTGTCCATGAATTCCCCGGGGCCTTCCTTGAGGCTGATGGAGTTGACCACCCCTTTGCCCTGCAAGCATTTGAGCCCGGCCTGGATCACCGAGAACTTGGACGAATCGATCATCACCGGAACCCGGGCGATGTCGGGCTCGGAAGCGGCCAGATTGAGGAACCGCACCATGGCGGCTTCGCCGTCCAGCATGGCCTCGTCCATGTTGACGTCGATGATCTGGGCGCCGTTGAGGACTTGCTGGCGGGCCACCTCCAGGGCCGCTTCGTCGTCCCCTTCGATGATCAGTTTCTTGAAGAGCGCCGAGCCCGCCACGTTGGTCCGCTCGCCGACGTTGACGAAGCCGGTGTGGGCGCCGAAGTTCAACGGCTCAAGACCGGCGAGACGGCAATGGGGCTCGATCTCGGGAATCTTGCGGGGATCGACGCCCTCCACGGCCTTGGCGATAGCGGCGATATGCTCCGGCGTCGAGCCGCAGCAGCCGCCGACGATGTTGACGAAACCGCTGTCGGCGAATTCCAGCAAAGCCTTCGCCATGTACTCAGGGGAATCGTCGTATTCGCCGAATTCGTTGGGAAGCCCGGCGTTGGGGTGGGCGCTCACATGAACCCCGGCGATGCGCGAAAGCTCCTGGATATGCTGGCGCAGCTCCTTGGCCCCAAGGGCGCAATTAAAGCCGATGCTGATGGGATTGGCGTGGGCCACCGAATTCCAGAAGGCCTCCGGCGTCTGCCCGGACAGGGTGCGCCCCGAGGCGTCGGTAATGGTGCCCGAGATCATGACCGGCAGGGAGACTTCGTGGTCCTCGAAGTATTTGGAGATGGCGTACAGCGCCGCCTTGCAGTTCAGGGTGTCGAACACCGTCTCCACCAGCAGCATATGGACTCCGCCGTCGACCAGGCCGCCGATGGCCTCGGTATAGGAGCCCGCCAGCTGATCGAAGGTGACGTTCCTGAAGCCGGGGTCGTTGACGTCGGGCGACATGGAGGCGGTGCGGTTCATGGGACCCAAGACGCCGGCGGCGAAGCGCGGCTTTTCGGGCGTCGCCGCCTGGCCGGCCATGGCGCAGGCCAGCTTGGCGCCCTCCAGGTTAAGCTCGCGGACGATGCTTTCCAGGCCGTAGTCGCCTTGGGCGATGGAGGTTGAGTTGAAGGTGTTGGTCTCTATGATGTCGGACCCGGCCTCAAGAAAAGCGCCGTGAATGTCCCGGATGACATCGGGCTTGGTGAGCGAAAGCAGATCGTTATTGCCCTTGAGGTCTGAAGGATGTCCTTCGAAGCGCTTCCCCCGGTAGTCGGCCTCCTCCAGGCCGTAGCCCTGGATCATGGTGCCCATGGCCCCGTCGAGAACCAGGATGCGCTTCGCCAGCAATTCCCTGATGACGCCGCTCACGGTTTCACCTGACGCCGAGGATATGGCAGATGGCGAAGGTCAAATCGGCGCGGTTGACGGTGTAGAAATGGAATTGATTAACGCCATGGGCGTGAAGCTTGCGGCACTGGTCGGCGGCCAGCGTAGCGGACACCAACTTGGCGGTTTCGGGGTCGTCGTCGAGGCCGTCGAACATCCGGCCCATCCAGTCCGGCACGCCGGCCCCGCAGTTGGCGCTGAACTTGAGCAGGCGGGAAAAGTTGGTCACCGGCAGGATGCCGGGGACGATGGGCGCGGTGACGCCGGCGGCGCGGGCGCGGTCCAGAAACCTGAGGTAAACGTCCGGATCGAAAAAGAACTGGGTGATGGCGCGGGTGGCCCCGGCGTCGATTTTACGCTTGAGGTAGTCGAGATCGGCTTCGGGACTTTCGGCCTCGGGGTGGGTTTCGGGATAGGCGGCGACGCTGATCTCGAAATCGGCGACCCGCTTAAGCCCCGCCACCAAGTCCGAAGCGTAGGCGTAGCCTTCCGGGTGCGGCTTATAGGTCTTTGCGCCTCCCTGGGCGCCTCCCTGGGCGCCTCCCTGGGCGTCTTCCGGGGCGTCGCCGCGCAAGGCGACGATATGGCGCACGCCCTCGTCCCAGTACTGTCTGGCGATGTCGTCAACCTCGCCCCGGGGCGAGCCGACGCAAGTCAGATGCGCCGCCGGAACCAGGTCGGTTTCCTTTAGGATGCGAATCACCGTGGCGTGGGTGCGCTCACGGGTCGAGCCGCCGGC
>CAJXGZ010000350.1 GCA_913053795.1 uncultured Rhodospirillales bacterium
CCCGGGGTGGATGGTGAGGGCTTTCTTGTAGGATTCCTCGGCGCCCTTGAGGTCGCCCTGGATTTTCAAGATGACGCCGAGGTTGTTGTGGGCCTCGGCGTCGTTGAGGTTGATCCCGATCACCCGGCGGTAGGCGGCGGCCGCTTCGTCAAGTCTGTTCAGCGCCTTCAGGGAAAGGCCGAGATTAAAGTGGGCGTCGGCGAAGCCGGGCAACAGGGAAATGGCTTTCCGGTAGCTGGCCGCCGACTCCTCGAAGCGCTCCATCTCTCGCTCCGCGTTGCCGAGATTATAATGGCTTTCGGAAAGGCCGGGCTGAAGGGCGACCGCCTTTTTCAAGGCTTTGTAAGCCTCCTTAAGCTGGCCGTTTTGCTGCAAGGCGCTGCCCAGCAGGTTGAAAAGCTCCACCGAGCCGGGAACGGCGTCAATGGCGGTTTTTAAATGATCGGCGGCCTCGCCCGCCCGGCCCGTTTGCAGGGCGATGACGGCGAGAAGGCGCCGCACGTCGGGGTTGCCGGGATGAAGTCGCTGAAGTTGATTAAGAACGCCTTCGGCTTCTGAAAGTTGGCCGCATTGATAATGATCCAGCGCCACCGCGAATGCCTGATCGGGAGCCATTTTGGTTTATCGCTCCATCGCAAAGCTAATCAATAGTCCACAGCATCCCTTTATGCGGCCTTTTCGTCAATATTCTTGCAAGCATTGTAATCATTTGTCGTTGAGGGGATGGGACGCTATCCTAAGGATGGCGATTGTGGAGGCTGATCATGCCAGATGAGAAGAAATTTCGTGTAACGGCTTCGGCCTTGTTTCTTCGTTCGGAGCCGGTGGTTGACCGGGAAACCCGGATCGCGCTTTTGCCGAACGGGCAAGTGGCGACGAAGCTCGGCGAAGCGGATGATCCAAGTTGGTGGCGCGTCTCAACAAATCATGACGGCCAGGAAATTGAAGGCTACGTGGCCCATCGTTACTTGGCGCCGCTCACCCCGCCCGGCGTCAAGGGGATCGACGTCAGCTATCACCAAGGCGCCATCGACTGGAGCAGGGTCGCCGCTACGGACGTTTCCTTCGCTTTCATCAGGGCCACTTATGGTGTGAGTCAGGATAAGCGCATTGATGAAAACTGGCGGGCCGCGCGCGAGACCGGTCTGCTGTGCGGCGCTTATCACTTTTTCCGCAACGGCAAGGATCCGCAGGCTCAGGCCGATGCCTTTCTGAACGCCTTCGCAAGCGGCGGCTATGGCGCGGGAGACCTTCCGCCGGTCATCGACGTTGAGGAAAACTTGAGGTACGACCCGCCCCTCACGGATATCGCCGCCTACATTGCGGGCGTCGCCCTGTGGATCGGTGCGGTCAAGAAGGCCCTCGGCAAAACGCCCATCATCTATACCCTGGATTCCTACTGGCGGGAGTTGGGAAACCCGGATGGGTTCAGCCAAAACCCCTTATGGAACGTGGACCTCAGCCCCGGCCACATCACCCTTCCCAATGGCTGGAGCGACTATACGTTCCTGCAATACAGCTTTACCGGCGATGTCGATGGAATTGATACAAAGGTCGACATGGACGAATTCAACGGCTCCCTGGACGATTTAAAAGCGCTGGCCGGGTAGCCGGGGTTATTTCGCTGACAGCTATCCGCCAATCGCTTAACCTTACCCCCATGGACAAAGACAGTTACCCATCGCGCTATATGTCCGCCATGGCGCCGCCTTACACCAATTTGGCGGACAGGGAGGCGGCGGGTCCTTTGGTCATTGAGCGGGCCGAGGGGGTGCGGGTCTATGACACCGGCGGCAAGGCCTATATCGAGGGTATGTCCGGGCTTTGGTGCGCGGCCCTCGGCTTTTCCGAGCAAAGGCTGATCGACGCCGCGACAAAGGCCCTTGAGCGCTTGCCCTTTTATCACAGCTTCGGCGGCAAGGCGCCGGCGCCTGCCATTGATCTGGCGGACAAGCTTCTGGCCATGGCGCCGAAACCGAAATCCGGGCCGCCCTTTTCCAAGGTCCTGTTCGCCAACTCGGGCTCCGAGGCCAACGACACCGCCGTCAAGCTCATTTGGTACTTCAACAATGCCCTGGGACGTCCTCAAAAAAAGAAAATTATCGCCCGCAGAGGCGCCTATCACGGGGTCACCGTGTGCTCGGGAAGCCTGTCCGGAATTCCTTTCATGCACCAGGATTTCGACCTGCCCATTACGCCCATTCTGCACACCGACTGCCCCAACTATTACCGCTTTGGCAATGAGGGCGAGAGCGAGCAGGATTTTTCAACGCGCCTGGCCGAAAACCTGGAGCGTTTGATCCTGCGGGAGGGGCCGGACACTGTCGCCGCCTTCTTCGCCGAGCCGGTGATGGGGGCCGGCGGCGTGGCGCCGCCTCCCGTCGGCTATTTCGCCAAGGTGCAGAAGGTTCTCAAGAAATACGACGTTCTGTTCGTGGCCGA
>CAJXGZ010000351.1 GCA_913053795.1 uncultured Rhodospirillales bacterium
GCGGCGTCTTGGCGCAAATATTGTGCGCCGGTTCACAGTTTTTACGAATATATTGCAACAGTCGATATTATGCTATTTACTCATCTTCAGGCAGTTGATGTAGTGGGGGGTGTGATGCCGGGAGCCTATGCGCATATTACGTTAGCCAGTCTGCTTCTCAATAAGCAGGAAATGCGAAGCAGGGATGACTTTGATCGGCGGGCGGAAGTGGCCGTCCGGTCTTATGGGGAATTCATGATCCTTGGCTGCATGAGCCCGGATTTTCCCTATCTGGCGGTAACGCAATTTGGCTCGTCCAAATGGGCTGACCTGATGCATGAAAATTCAGGAAGCATGCTGCGGAAAGGCGTCGATATCGTGAAAGCCTATGATGGGGCGGATCGGCAAAAGGGACTGGCTTGGCTGTTGGGTTACGCCTCCCATGTTTGCGGGGACCTTACCATTCACCCGGTGCTTTCCGAAAACGGGTTTGACTATGCCGTGGACCCCAAGGCGCACCGGGTCTGTGAAATGCACCAGGACACTTTCATCTTCCCCAATTTAAACCTGGGCGGGGTTGGCTTGGCTGAGTACATGCCGAACGTGGTTGGCGCTTGCCGGGATCTCGATGATGACGACGAAATCGACCCCGTGATTGAACAGATTTGGCGCCAGATGCTTCAGGCGTGTTATCCGGACCAGTACGCTGATGACGAACCTAATATCGACGCCTGGTTCCGCCAGTTTAAGGATATCGTTAATTTGATCGCCAGAGCCGGAACTAAAATGTTCGACTGGGGCAGGCAAATTGCCGCCAGCCAAGGAATTCTCTATCCCAGCCAGGACCAAGTCGATAAGGGGAAATACATCACCTCCCTCAAGACGCCCGGGGGCGGGACTATCCATTATAACGACCTGTTCGAGAAAGCCCGCCAAAACGCCTATGGCGTCTGGGATATCGTGAGCCAGGGTCTTTACGACATCAAACCCGGCATTCATCACACCGAAATCAAGGACTGGAATCTGGATACCGGGCTGGATGGCCCGGCCGGGTCTTCGGTTTACTGGTAAGGGGGGCGCGCCATGCGTAATTTTTCTTATCTGGTTGGGTTCATTGCCTTAATCGGCCTTGGAGCATGTAATCCACAGTCCGCGGCCTTTGATGAAGGTCAAATGGCGGGTATGGCGGCGGCCCTGACGAATTTCTCTCCTAAAGTCGACGTGGAAGCCGAGTTGATGGACCCCGAATGCGTTGTTGGATCGGCGCCTCGGGAAGTTCCTCAAGAAGCCATTAACAAGGCGCTGGATATAAACCTGAATATAAAAAAGAAGTTTGCTGATCTTCATGTGAAGGTGAAGGCCCGGCGTGTGAACTGTCAAACCGTCGTCTTGCTCTGTACGGACGATAAACCACCTGCACATGGCTTGTTGGAAGATGCCGGCTGTAATTTGAGATCGGAAAGACCCCCGGAAAAACGCCTATGGAAGACAACCCCCGAGGCGCCCTGTGCGTTCACCATGGAAGTGGACGCGGCCTGTAAACTTCTGAACTGACGCCCCAAGGAGTGACGGGCTCTCCTAAGAGCAGTCAATGGCGGCGCCGAATTCCATGTACTGGCCGGCCCATGAGGGCTCGATGCGGACGCCCGCTTCGCTGTCGGTTTCTTTTGGCTTTATCTTGAACGTGGCCTTTTTGTTTTTGGCGAGGCGGAGCGTGCGCGCGAGAAAGGTCTTGTCCCCATTTTTACTGAGAATGCGGAAATCGGCGTCGTCGGGCCAGGCGCCGCCAACGTTCAACACCTCGAAGACGAAATCGTTCTTCAGGCAAAAGGTGGAAATCACCAAATCAAAATCCTTGGACTTAAAGGTGGCCGTCTTGATGTTGAAGACGCCGGGGCCGGCCGTCACGGCTTGATCGCCCGCCAAGTCCCCCAGACCCAAGTCCGCCAAGTCTCCCATGCCCATGTCCGTTTCACCGGCGAGGCAGCGCGTGACCGCGATCCTTTGGCCGATCTGATCGATGTAACCCTTGAGCCGCTCGTCCTTCAGCTTCACCCCCGTCGGCGACACCGCCGAGTTGTTCCTTGCGTAAACGTCCTTCATTTTCGCAAGTTGCCTTTCCCATTTTCCAATATAGGGACGCCAATCTCCGTCGTGTTTGGCGCGGACGTATTTTTTCACGCTTTCATGGGTAATGTTCCACCAGTCGACCGTGGGGAAGGCCCCGCATTCAGCGGCCCGCGCCGCCTGAGAGGACATGGCCAGCAAGGCGGCAACGAGCAAGGCGAGAGCGAAGCGCCCGAATCGCCTGAATTGCGGCGCCGCCTGTTTGCTCATTGTTTATCCCCTATGTTGCGTCTTTTTGAATGGGGAGAATAATGCATGTTGCGTTCTTCCGTGTTGTTTTTTTGAAACGGCGCAGTCACCATCCGTGTTCCTTCAGCCATTCCCTCGCCATGGT
>CAJXGZ010000352.1 GCA_913053795.1 uncultured Rhodospirillales bacterium
CCAAGCAGACCGGCCACCTGGATGCGGCCTTGGAGCTGGTCAAAAAATCCCTTTCCCACGAACCCGGCAGCGCCGAGGCATATGGCGCGCTCGGCGGCATATATTCGGCCTTGGGGCGATTGGAAGAAGCGGTGAGATCCGACCGGAGCGCCCTGGCAATCAAACCGGACTTCCCCTCTGTCCTTATCAACCTGGGCAATGCGTTGCTGGCCCAGGAAAAGCTGGACCAAGCCTGCAAATGCCTGGAGAAAACCATAGAACTCGCCCCTTCCATGGCCGAAGCGCATAATTCTCTTGGTGCAATCAGGGTCGCGCAAAGGCGTTTCGACGAGGCCGAAGAGAGCTGTAAAAGCGCCCTTGAGATCAATCCTGATTTTGCCGAGGCCTTCAATCTCCTCGGGTTAATCTTCATGGAGCGGGGAGACCTTGTGAGCGCCAGGAAGCATCTCGACCGCGCCCTTGTCCTCAAACCCGGCATGGTCGAGGCTCATCTCAACATGGGCGGGCTCCACCAGCGGGCCGGACGCCCGGAAGAAGCCGAGGCCGCCTATAGGCGCGCCCTCGGCGGTAAACCCGATTACGCCGAAGCGCTCAACAATCTGGGCGCCGTCCTGCTTGACCTGGGAAGGCCGCGCGAAGCCCGGGAGCACCTGGAACGCGCCCTCGAACTGGTTCCGGAATTCGCCAAGGCGCAAAACAATTTGGGCAGGGTTTTTCTCAAGGTCGGGGATTTGGGCAAGGCCCTGAAGTTTTTTGACGCCGCCATCGCCACTGATGAAAACGTCGCCGAGTTTCACAACAACCGGGGGGCGTTGTTCATGGAACTCGCCCCTTTTGGCGAAGCGGTCCAATGCTTCGAGAAAGCCATCGAACTGAACCCCAACATCGCCGAACCGCACAGCAACCTGGGTAACGCCATGATCCGCATGGGCCGCCCCGTCGAGGCGGTCGCCGCCTATCGCCGGGCGCTTGAAATTCGCGAAGTCTTCGCCGAAGCCAGGTCAAACCTGATCTTCGCCCTCGATTTCATACCGCAAACGGAAAATGCCGACCTCATGGCCGAACGGGCCGCCTGGAACGAACTCCACGCCAAACCCCTGCGGCATTTACGCCGTCCCCACGCCAACGCCGCCGACCCGCAACGCCGCCTTCGCATCGGTTATGTCTCGGCGGATTTCCGCCGCCATTCGGCGGCTTATATTTTCGAACCCCCCCTTCTTCATTACGACCGCAAGGACTTCGAGACGGTCTGTTACTCCAATTCCCTGGTCGAAGACGACCTTACGGCGCGGTTCCGCCGAGGGGTCGACAAATGGCGTCTCATTTTCGATATAAACGACGGCCGCGCCGAGGAAATGATCAGGACCGACGGCATCGACATCCTGGTCGATCTCTCCGGCCACACCAAGGGCAACCGCCTGGAATTGTTCGCCCGCAAGCCCGCTCCCATCCTGGTCACGGCCTGGGGCCACGCCGTCGGAACGGGCGTGGAAACCATGGACGTTCTGTTCAGCGATCCCGTCTATATGACCGTGGAAGACCGGAAATTCTGTACCGAGGCCGTCTTCGACCTTCCCTGCGCCGTCGCTTACATATGCCCCGGCGAGGCCCCGCCCGTCGGTCCGCTTCCCGCCGTCGGTAATAAAGCGGCGACCTTCGGCTGCCTGAATAAGTCGGTGAAAATTTCAGCGGACGCCTTGAAAGTGTGGGCGGATATCCTTTCCGCCATTCCCGGCTCCCGGCTTATCCTCAAGGACAGCGCTTACGACGGCGACGGCGAACGGCGCCGGATGACGGAATTCTTCTCACGCTTCGGCGTTGATGGAGAGCGCATAACGCTCTTGGGCCACACCAATTGGCGCAGACACATGGATACCTATGGCCAAATCGATATCGGCCTCGACCCTTTTCCCCAAAGCGGCGGCACATCCACTCTCGAAGCGCTGTGGATGGGAGTTCCCATCGTCACCCTGAAGGGAAAAACCCTGAACGGCAGGGTCTCGGCGAGCATTATGACGGCGGCGGGGATGGCCGACTGGGTGGCCGAAACAAAGGCCGCCTATAGCCAAATAGCCAAGGAAAAGGCGCGGGATTTGGCGGCCCTGGCGGGGTTCCGCCAATCGATGCGCGAAAATATCGCCGCCACCCCCTTGGGCGACCCGAAACGATACGCCAAGGCCGTCGGGGATGCTTACCGGACCTTGTGGCGGCGGTGGTGCGCCGACCAAGGTTCCTAGCAGACTGCTGAAGAAGTCTCTTTGAAAGAGGGGGAGCGAAACAAAAGAATCGTAATCGACGCCGTTATTAATCATAATTTCGCCGCCCGGCTTGTTTGCGAATCAAAGTTTCGTACTTCAGGCCGCGAAATAGTTTTTCAGCAGCCCCTAGCAGTCTGTCGGATTTGCCTTATTTTTCTGAGTGTAATTTTGTCATGTTTTG
>CAJXGZ010000353.1 GCA_913053795.1 uncultured Rhodospirillales bacterium
GGCCTCGGCCGGAGTCAACCGCGCCAGCATCGGCGTCCAGGGCTTCCACCCCGAAGTTCAAAAAGCCATCAACCGCATCCAGCCCTTCCAGTTGACCGAACAGGTCGTCGGCTGGCTCAGGAAGCACGGCGTCAACGACATCAACATGGACCTGTTGTACGGCCTGCCCCACCAGACAGTTGAGCGGGTGCGCAAACAGGCGGAAATGGCTGCGTCCCTCAAGCCCGTGCGCGTGGCCCTTTTCGGCTACGCCCATGTGCCGTGGATGAAAAGCAATCAGAAGATGATCGACGAAGCGGCCCTGCCCGGCGTAACCGAGCGCTGGAAACAATTCGTCGCCTCGTCTGAAGCGCTGGAGAAGATGGGCTACCTGGCTGTCGGTCTGGATCACTTCGCCTTGCCCGCCGACGCCTTGGCGATCGCCATGAGGGAAGGCCGCCTGCACCGCAATTTCCAAGGCTACACCACCGACGAAGCCACGGTGATGCTGGGTTTCGGCGCTTCGGGAATCGGCTTGCTGCCCCAGGGCTACGCCCAGAACGCGGCCCCCCTGAACGCCTATGCCGAGGCCGTCAAGGCCGGCCGGCTTCCGATCTCGCGGGGGCTCGCCCTAACCGCGGAGGACAAACTCAGGGGCCATGTGATCGAGCGCCTGATGTGTGATTTCACCATCGACCTGGACCAGGCCCTGGCCAAGCATAGGGGCGCCGAAACCAAGGACTTCACGAAAGAGATTGAGAAAATGACTCCCCTCGCCGAGGACGGCATCGTCACCGTAAATGGCATGCGCGTCACCATCACCGAAGACGGCCGCCCCTTCGCCCGTCTGGCGGCGGCGGCCTTCGACGCCTATCTCGACACCGGCCAAAAGCGGCACTCCAAGGCGGTTTAGATTTTCATCTTCCAACATATCATCGATTGATATATAATGGCTATTGATTGGGAACTAGACGCTCTTCTTTCCTTGAATGGGGAGGTTCATGAAGTAGGCGGAGGGCTTTGGTTTAAAATTGTCGCTTATAAGATCAAGCCGACACACCGGCAGCCTCATGGAATTGAATACTGCCTAACCTTACATGACCAAGACAACAAACGGCTTTTTGGAATCGACAATGCCCATGCTCTCAAAAAACCGCGGAAAGGACCTGGCTATAAACGCATTATAACCTTTGACCATATCCATAAGGGCGAAAAGGTTAAGGCTTACGCTTATCGTTCAGCGGCTGAATTGCTGAAGGACTTTTTTGATTTTATTGACGCGGAGAAGAAAAAAAGAGGCATTAAATGAAATTGGACAAAGCAAGGGTCGGCATTGCCGATTACGAAGAGCAAAAGGCGCGTTTGCTGGCCATTGCCCGTGGCGAGTACAGGCCGAAAAAGGGAGAGCCAAGGATTTGGTTCACGTCCATTGAGAGCTTCTCGCAAGTTTTGTCTTCAAAAAATCAAGAACTCTTAAACCTAATCATTGAAGCCCGGCCCAAGTCGATCAATGAGTTGGCTGCGTTGTCGGGGCGAAAGCAGGGCAATCTTTCACGCACTCTGAAAACATTGGAGCGATACGGTCTGGTGCGCCTGAAGCGCCAGGGACGGGTCATTGCGCCTCAAGCGCTTTACGACCGTTTTGAACTCGACTTCGCCGTAACGCCGCCAACCTTCTAAAATAGGCTAAGGCGGAAGAAGGCTTGCATCTAACTATCGCGCCGCCGGGGGATATAGCCGTCGCCGCCGAGGGACTTGAAATAGGCGTCAATGTCGGCGTGATCGATGGGGGCGCCGGTCTCGTCGGGCTCCAGGTTGCGTTCGGCCACATAGGTGCGGTGAACCTGGCCGTCCACCAGAACGTGGTACCAGGGGCGCTCCTTGGGGGGACGGGATTTGGCCATTCTGTTGTACCAATCCTCGGAGCCGCGAAATCCCGGATCCACATCGATGACGACGCCACGGTAGTCGAACATCTTGTGATGAACCAACTGGCCGATGGCGAATTTCGCTTCCGTCTCGTTCATATGCGCGTAAGCTCCCGCCAATCAAGAATAAGCAGTGTAGATGTAGATATGGTCGCGCCAATGGGATTTCCAGGTCTACAGGCTAAACCACCGTGTTGGCGTGTGGAGTTTCTGATTGGAGATCGCCATGAATACTGAAAATTCGCGCAAGGATCGTTCCATTAATTACATTGAATTCAATGTCGCCGACATCGCCCGGTCAAAGGATTTCTATGGCAAGGCGATTGGTTGGACGTTCACGGATTATGGACCGGACTATTGCGAGTTCTCGGACGGTCAAATGAAGGGCGGGTTTAACGCAAGCGGACCTGTGACGCCAGGGGGACCATTGGTGGTTCTCTATGGCTCTGATCTGACGGAAATTCTGGGCCGCATCGAAGCCGCCGGAGGCGAAATCGTTAAACCGGTTTAACGATTTCGCCTCCGGCGGCT
>CAJXGZ010000354.1 GCA_913053795.1 uncultured Rhodospirillales bacterium
TCTAACCATTGGCCGGTTCTGAGTTATGACGGTATGTGACTTTAACAGGCATTGGCGCGCCACATATTGCTATTAATCGACTTTCGAAAAATGTATCTTCTCTCCTGATTGCAACTCACTAAACACCCCGCCCGCCACTGGAGGCCGCCGCATTGCCTGAAAAAGTCGCACTCATCACCGGCGTCACCGGCCAGGACGGCGCTTACTTGGCCGAGTTTCTGCTCGGCAAGGGCTACCAGGTTCACGGCGTCAAGCGGCGGTCGTCGTCGTTCAACACGGCGCGCATTGACAGCCTGTATACGGATCCGCATGAGCAGGACACGCGGTTTCACCTCCACTATGGCGACCTCACCGACGCCACCAACATCATCCGTCTGGTCCAGGAGGCGCAGCCGGACGAAATTTACAATCTCGCCGCCCAAAGCCATGTGCAGGTGAGCTTTGAGACGCCGGAGTACACGGCCAATTCAGACGCCTTGGGAACCTTGCGCCTGCTTGAAGCGATCCGCATCTTAGGCATGGAGAAAAAAACCCGCTTTTACCAAGCC
This sequence comes from uncultured Rhodospirillales bacterium, assembly GCA_913053795.1. Taxonomy (GTDB): domain Bacteria; phylum Pseudomonadota; class Alphaproteobacteria; order Rhodospirillales; family 2-02-FULL-58-16; genus CAJXGZ01. The sequence goes on from CAJXGZ010000354.1 coordinate 549, forward strand.
TCCACCTCCGAGCTTTACGGCAAGGCCCGGGAAACGCCTCAGCGCGAGAGCACCCCCTTCTATCCGCGCAGCCCTTACGCGGCGGCCAAGCTGTACGCCTACTGGATCACGGTGAACTACCGCGAGGCCTATGGGTTCCACGCCTCCAACGGCATTCTATTCAATCACGAAGGGCCAACCCGCGGCGAGACCTTCGTTACGCGCAAGATCACCCGCGCCGTCGCCGCCATTGAACTCGGCCTTCAGGACCAGGTCTTTCTGGGCAATATCGACGCCAAGCGCGACTGGGGCCACGCGCGGGACTACGTCGACGGCATGTGGCGCATCGTGCAGCATGATGTTGCCGACGATTTTGTGTTGGCCACCGGCGAGACCCACTCGGTGCGGGAGTTCGTGGAGCTCGCTTTCGGCGTTGTCGGGCGATCCATCGAATGGCGGGGAAGCGGCGTTGACGAGGTGGGCGCCGACGCCAAAAGCGGCCAAACGCTGGTCAGCATCGATCCCCGCTATTTTCGTCCGACCGAGGTCGACATTCTGCTCGGCGACGCATCAAAGGCGCGGGAAAAACTCGGCTGGACCCACACCACCAGCTTCCCGGATCTGGTGCGGGAAATGGTCGAGTCCGATTTGATCGCCGTTGGCGGCGACCAGAGAAAGTCCGATGCCTAGCGGCTATGATCTGCGGGGGAAGCGCGTTTGGGTCTCCGGTCATCGGGGGTTGGTGGGCTCGGCCGTGGTGCGCAGGCTGGCCTCGGAGGACTGCGAAATCCTGACGGCGGCGCGCCAAGAACTGGATCAGCGCAATCAAGCCGACGTTCAGGACTGGTTCGCTCAAAATAAACCCGACGCCGTCATCTTGGCGGCGGGCACGGTTGGCGGCATTCACGCCAATTCAACCCGGCCGGCCGAGTTCATCCATGACAACCTTGTGATCGCGGCTAACGTCATCGACGCCGCCTACGCCGCTGGAGTGGAAAAGTTGCTCTACCTTGGCTCAGCCTGCATCTATCCCCGCGAGGCGCCCCAGCCGATGAAGGAAGACGCTCTCCTCTCCGGACCGCTGGAGCCGACCAATCAGTGGTACGCTATCGCCAAAATCGCCGGGATCAAAATGTGCCAAGCCTACCGGCTGCAATACGGCTGCGACTTTATCTCGGCCCAGCCCAACAACCTGTATGGTCCGGGCGACAATTTCGACCTGATGTCAAGCCATGTCATTCCCGCGCTGATCGTCAAAGCGCACAACGCCAAGGGCGGGAAACGCCTCGAAATCTGGGGCACGGGCAAGCCCAAGCGTGAATTCCTTTACGTCGACGACTTGGCCGACGCCCTGGTCTTCCTTATGAAGCATTATTCGGACGAGACGCAGATCAACATCGGGACCGGCGAGGAAGTCACAATTCGCGAACTCGCCGAAACGGTCTCCCGGGTGGTTGGCTTTACGGGCGGCCTTGAATTCGACGCCAGCAAGCCTGACGGCGCGCCACGTAAACTGCTCGACGTGTCCCTGATGAAGTCGTTGGGGTGGAGCGCCAGGACCAAACTCGAAGATGGTCTCAAGGCCACCTATGACTGGTACCTGACCTCCCATGCCGGGAAACGGGGATAAATGCCGCAAGACCTCACCATCCTCGTCACCGGCGGCGCCGGTTACATTGGCGGCCACGCGGTCCTCGCCCTAATCGAGGCGGGCCATCGGGTGGTGGTGGTGGACGACCTGTCCACCGGGAGCCGCCAAGCCGTGCCCGATGGCGCGCCTCTGATCGAAGGCGATATCGCCGATTCGGCGCTCATCGACAGCATCATACGTGAGCACGGCGTCGGCGCCGTCGTTCACTTCGCCGGCAGCATCGTTGTCCCCGAATCAGTCACTGATCCCCTCAAGTACTA
>CAJXGZ010000355.1 GCA_913053795.1 uncultured Rhodospirillales bacterium
TAAGGGGCACGAATTTTCAGAAGGACTGATAAAACTTTTGCGCCTCAAATACGAATCAGATCACCCCATTCATAGAGCTTTAATCATTTAATTATTCTAGAAATGACATCTCTCTCACTTTTGGGGTTCTGGCATTGAAAAACGAAGTTACGCCTCAACACGTCTTCCTGATCGACGGCTCGGGGTTTATTTTCCGGGCCTTTCATGGGGTGCCAATCATGACGCGGCCGGACGGGACGCCGGTGAACGCCGTTTACGGCTTCACCAACATGCTGATGAAACTGCTGGACGAGACGGACGCCGATCATATCGCGGTGATTTTCGACAAGGCCCGGAAAACCTTCCGCAACGACATCTACCCCGAATACAAGGCCCACCGCCCGCCGCCGCCCGACGAGTTGATCCCCCAGTTCGAACTGGTCCGGGACGCGGTCAAGGCCCTTAACGTGGCCGCCGTGGACATGGACGGATACGAGGCCGACGACCTGATCGCCACTTACGCGCGCTTGGCCTGTGAGGCCGGAGCCGACGTCACCATCGTCTCCAGCGACAAGGACCTGATGCAGCTGGTGAGCGAGCGCGTCACCATGCTGGACGCCATGAAGAACCGCGTCATCGGCCCCGAGCAGGTGAGGGAGAAATTCGGCGTCGGCCCGGAAAAGGTGGTGGAGGTCCAGGCCCTGGCCGGGGATTCTTCCGACAACGTTCCCGGCGTTTCCGGCATCGGCGTCAAGACCGCCGCCCTGTTGATCAACGAATTCGGCGACCTGGACTCCCTGCTGGCCCGGGCCGGCGAGATCAAGCAGCCCAAGCGCCGCGAGAACCTGATCAACGAAGCCGGCAACGCCCGCATTTCCCGCGATCTGGTCTGGCTTCGCGACGACGCGCCCATCGTTGTCCCCTTGGAGTCCTTCGCCGTCGCCAAGCCCGACCCGAAGGCCCTTCGCCAATTTCTTGAGGCGAACGCCTTCAAATCGCTGTTGGCCAGGGTGGAAAGCCGCTTCGGCGGCGGCGCTCCGGAAGCCGCCCCTGAAGCGCGCGACTATCAACTGGTGCAGACGGTGGGCGCCCTGAAAGCCTGGATCGACGCGGCGGCGCAAGCGGGCGTGGTGGCGGTGGACACGGAAACCACGTCGCTTGACGCCATGGCCGCCGCCCTGGTCGGCGTCTCGCTGTCGGTGGAGCCCGGGAGCGCTTGCTATATTCCCCTCGGCCACCGGGCGCCGGCGGCGCAGGGAATGTTCGATTTGGGCGACGGCTTGGACGGCGGCGGCGGCGACATCAAGCAAATCCCCCTCGACGAAGCCCTGGCATTATTAAAACCCCTGCTGGAGGACGACTCGGTTCTGAAAATCGGGCAAAACATCAAGTACGACATGCTGGTCATGGCCAAGTACGGGGTTTCCATTACCCCCGTGGACGACACCATGGTCCTGTCCTACGTGCTGGAGGGCGGCCTGCACGGCCACGGCATGGACGAACTGGCGCGCCTTCACCTGGGGCGCGAGACCATCAAGTTCAAGGACGTCGCCGGCTCGGGCAAAAGCCAAGTCACCTTCGATCGGGTTCCGCTGGACAAGGCGCTCGACTACGCCGCCGAGGACGCCGACGTCACCTTGTCCCTGCACCGCCTGCTCAAGCCGCGCCTGGCGCCTGAGCGCATGGCCCAGGTCTACGAGGGCATCGAGCGTCCCTTGATCCCCGTGCTGGCGGAGATGGAGAAAAACGGCGTCAAGGTGGACGCCGCCAAACTCAAAACCCTCAGCGATGACTTCGCCCAGCGCATGGGCCAGTTCGAGGTGGAAATCCATAAGCTTGCGGGCCGCGAGTTCAACGTCGCCTCGCCCAAGCAGTTGGGGGAAATCCTGTTCGACGAGATGGGCCTGCAAGGCGGCAAGAAGGGAAAGACCGGGGCCTACGCCACCGGCCACGACGTGCTGGAGGGCTTGGCGGCGGAAGGCCATAACCTGCCCGCCCGGGTGCTGGACTGGCGCCAACTGGCCAAGCTCAAGAGCACCTACGCCGACGCCCTGGTCAGTCAGATCAACCCCAAGACGGGACGGGTGCACACCTCTTTCAACATGGCCGGCGCCGCCACCGGGCGGCTGTCCTCATCGGATCCCAATCTACAGAACATCCCGATCCGCACCGCCGAGGGCCGCAAAATCCGCCAGGCCTTCATCCCCGAAGCGGGCAATGTTTTGCTGTCCGCCGACTATTCCCAGATCGAGTTGAGGCTGCTGGCTCATGTGGCCGGGATCGAGTCCTTGAAGGAGGCCTTCCGCGACGGCCAGGACATTCACGCCATCACCGCCTCGCAAGTGTTCGGCGTCCCCATAGAGGGCATGGACCCCATGGTGCGCCGCCAGGCCAAGGCCATCAACTTCGGCATCATCTACGGCATTTCCGCCTTCGGCCTGGCCCGCCA
>CAJXGZ010000356.1 GCA_913053795.1 uncultured Rhodospirillales bacterium
GGCGCGCATGAGTTTGTCGCCAAGCGCTTTGCTGGACAGCCGCCGTATATTCCTGGTTCTTTCCGGCGCCGCCAAGCGCGCCAAATTCAAGGAAGCCCTGTCGCCCGGTCCCGCATCCGAGCTTCCCCTGAGGCTGGCGCTGCTTCAAGACAGGGTTCCGGTAAGCGCCTACTGGGCGCGGGGTTAAAGAAAATGTTTGGGGCTTCAGCCGCGCCTGTCTTGCCGGCGCAGCGCCCACTTGACCTTCGCGCCGGAGCCGCTTAAAGGGCCGGAAACGGTGATCTGCTCGCACCGGCGCACAGGACCCGGCCGTCCCATATATACGCTTTCCTCAATGGCGACGGCGCCGCCGGCGGCGTGGAATCTCCAGCCGGCGCCGGCCGGGGGCTTGAGCAGAACCGAGGCGCCGTCCCCGGCCAGGGACGCCTGGACCTGGGGGTGCAAATGAAAACGCAGGACGAAGTTCTTGCCGCCGAAGCCGGTGAGAACGTCCTCGCCGCGAAAATCGGCGCCCGAGGAGTCCAGGTAGAATTTACGCTCATGGGTCAAGCCGAAAGACTCCTTGTAGCCTTCGTGCACGGTCTCCAGCCAGACATTGCCCTCGGCTTGCCGCCGTGCGCAGGAGACTTTTGGGGGATCGCGGGCAGGGAGGAAATCGGATGAACAGGCGCCGTCGACGCAGACGGTGGAGTGGGCCGCCGTCGCCCGCGCCGCGGCTCGCCAGGCGGGATCGCCGGAAGACGGAGCCCCGCAGTTGACGATGAGGCGCGCTTTGCCTGCGCTCATTTCAAAACTCAACGCGCCGGCGTGGGCGTTTTCAGCGGCTTCAGCGGATTGGGGGGCGCCGGTATCGATGATCAGTGTTGTTCGGCCGGCGTTAATCCGTTGAAATCCCGTGTGGGGCGCGTTGGACAGGGCTTTGCCCTTGGCCCCGGCCTGGGCCAGGACCTGGTCGATGAACTGGCGGCCTTCCTCTCCGCCGCCATTGAAAAGGGCAAGACCGCCGTCGCCCAGCCGCAACCCCCGGAGCATGGGGGCCATGCGGTCCATGGCGCCTTGCAGGAACGCCGGCGCTTCCACCTGAGCCGCATGGAGGGCGTCGCGAATGTCAACAAGGTGACGCATGACGCCCAATAACAATGACGGGTTTCGCTGGAAATGCCCGCCGTCGGGCAGAATCTGGCGTTCGATTTCCTGGCCAAGCAGACCCAGGCCGGTCTCCAGAGCGCCTTCGTTTTCAGGGAGGCAGACGCCGCAATGCACCAGTCCCTTTATCGCCTGAAAAGCGCGGCTGTCCCTTGGCGGCGAACCCACGGCGCGTCCCAGGTGCCGGGCTTGCGCGGATATGGATTTGAGGAACCTGCCCTTAAAATCCGCATTGCCCCCGGCAAGCAGAAATTCGCAGGTAGAGCACCAATTGCTCAGACGCCCGCCGAGAACGTCAGCCCGCCAGGATGTTTCGCTCCAGCTTCCATGGGCTTTTATCCAATCGTCGACAAGCTCCTGGGCGCGCGCCCGCGCCGCCTGGGATTCCAATTTGCACAAGTCGGAAAGCCAATTGAACCCGTGCAGGGCGGCAACCGATTCAGCGTCTTTTCCAGGGTCTTTTTCTGGGCCGGTGAAAGCAAGCCCTCCGCTCAATATGGCTTTCGCCGCCGCCATGTCGCCGGGCCAGGGGTCGGGGGGCAAGGCGCGCAGGCTCTTGAACGCCGCGCCTCTAAGCGTAAGGGGGTAAAATGGCGCAGCGTAGACAAAATGACGGAGAGACCGCCAGCCGCGCCACGATGACAAGCGCTGCTTCTTTTTTGCCGCCATCATCGCTTGTCCCTGTCCGGCATGTCGCCTCAATCCAGCTCGAAGGCGTCCTTGTAGTCTTGTTTGAGGCTGGGGTCCTGGTCTTCCTTGACAAGGAAGCAGTCTCCCACCACAAGCACCTCTATCTCGGTGCCCATGAAACAATTGAAGGCGTCCTCCGGGGTGCATACGATAGGCTCGCCGCGGACGTTGAAGCTGGTGTTCACGACGAGCGGGCAGCCGGTCCTCTCCTCGAACGCCCGGATGAGCCGGTGGTACCGCGCGTTGGTCTCGGCGCTGACCGTCTGGACGCGGGCGCTGAAGTCGACATGGGTGATCGCCGGAACGTCGCTCCGCCCTTGGTTTACCCACTCGATCAGGTCGGCGTCATCTCGACCGGGCACTTCCAGACGACGCTCCTTCACGACGTCGGCCACGAGGAGCATGTACGGCGAGGGTCGGTCGAGGTCGAAGTACTCACCCGCACGTTCTTCGAGGATCGAAGGAGCGAACGACCGAAAGCTCTCGCGCTGCTTGATCTTGAGGTTCATCACCGACTGCATCTTCGCCGAGCGCGGATCGCCGACGATCGAGCGGTTGCCGAGGGCGCGTGGGCCGAGCT
>CAJXGZ010000357.1 GCA_913053795.1 uncultured Rhodospirillales bacterium
GAAGACGTGGCTCGAAGACGGGTTGCCGGTTTCGGCCAAGGCCAAGGCCACCGCCTCGGCCGCCTTGGGACGCACCGGCGCGGTGGCGTTGTAATCCAGGTAAACAGGGTCATTCATATTCTTAAACTCACTGGGCCGCCGTCGTCCGCTCGGTCCGGCCGCCGTTGAAGAACAGGCCGCTGGTTCCCAACACCCGGCCCTCGCAGATGTCGGCCAGGGAGACGGAACTGAGATAAAGGAAAATCTGGTTGCTCAACTCCCGCCACAGATCATGGGTGAGGCAACGGCTTTTATCGGTCTGGCAGCCCGAAGAGCCGCCGTCGGCGCAGCGCGTGGTCTTGATGTGCTCGTTCACCGCCAAGATGATGTCGGACACCCTTAACAGCGACGCGTCGCGCGAAAGCATGTAGCCGCCGCCCGGTCCACGCACGCTTTTCACCAAGCCGCCCCTTCGCAACTTGCCGAACAATTGCTCCAGATAGGAAAGGGAAATTTCCTGGCGCTCGGCGACCGCGGCGAGCGTAACCGGGCTGCCGTTGCAGTGGTACGCCAGATCGGCCATGGCCATGACGGCGTAGCGCCCCTTGGTGCTGAGTTTCACTTGCCGTCTCCTATTTCTTGCCGCCGGAAATTAAGGCGGGGGGTTTTTTTGAAGATGGTTTTTCGCCTTCGAGTTCCTCGACGCGCGCCATCAACGCGGTCACTTGGCTGCGCATATTCTCGATGGTTTGCAGCACCGGATCGGGGCAGCCGTCCACCGGCTCGCCATAGGCGACGAATTCCTTGGCCTTGTCTTTGTCCCGCGGCATGACCACCCGGGCCGGAATGCCCACCGCCGTCACCCCCGCCGCCACATCCTTGTGAACCACGGAATTGGCGCCGACGCGGGCGCCCTCGCCGATGACGATGGGGCCGAGAATCTGAGCGCCGGAGCCGATGATGACGTTGTCGCCAAGGGTCGGGTGGCGCTTTTGGTCGACCTGGGACCTGGAATCCACCGCTGGCGAAACGCCGCCAAGGGTGACGCCTTGGTAAAGGGTCACGTCGTCGCCGATGTCCGAGGTTTCGCCGACCACCACGCCCGCCCCGTGATCAATGAAAAAGCGCTTGCCGATGCGGGCGCCGGGGTGAATCTCGATGCCGGTGGCGAACCGGCTTAATTGTGAAATAAACCGCCCCAAAAGCCGCCAACCGCGCGTCCAAAGCCCGTGGCTCAGGCGATGAAGCAACAATGCGTGCAAGCCGGGGTAGCACATAAGCACCTCAAAACGGGAGCGCGCCGCCGGGTCCCGGGCCATGAAAGAATCAATATCTTCTTTAAACCTCTTGAAAAACACCGGACCTACTTTATCTTATGGATATGAGTTTCGTTTTTTCGATTCACGCCTAACTGGTTAATTCATATATAGTATATCCGACTATTTCAGTCAAGTTTATGCCGTTGATCACAGTTAACGCCTTTTAAAGTCTCTGAGTCGTTTCGTCTGGCTCCCCCGCTCCAGGAAGCCTGCGTTTTATTGTGGAGCAAATGAAAAAAAATGGGGGAGCCATGCCTGAAGTCATTTTCAATGGCCCGGATGGACGCCTTGAGGGCCGCTACGCCCATTCAAAAAGGCTCAATGCGCCCATCGCTCTTTTGCTTCACCCCCATCCGCAGCACGGCGGCACCATGAACAACAAGGTGATCTACGCCTTGTATCAAACTTTCGTGCGCCGTGGCTTTTCCACTTTGCGTTTTAATTTCCGCGGCGTCGGCCGCTCGCAAGGCGAATTCGACAGCGGCCAGGGCGAAATGAGCGACGCCGCCTCGGCCTTGGACTGGGTGCAGGCCCACAACCCCAACGCGCCGCTGTGCTGGATCGCCGGTTTTTCCTTCGGCGCCTGGATCGGCATGCAGTTGATGATGCGCCGGCCCGAGATCAGCGGCTTTATTTCCGTCGCCCCGCCGGCCAGCCTTCATGATTTCTCATTTCTGGCGCCGTGTCCGGCTTCCGGCATGATCGTGCATGGCGACAAGGACGACGTGATCCCCTTGTCTTCGGTCGATAAGCTGGTGGCCAAGGTCTCCAGCCAGAAGAACATCATCATCGATTACAGGATCATCAAGGGCGGCGATCATTTCTTCCTGAATCACCTGCCCATCCTGGGCGAGCATATCGATGATTACCTGGACAAATCCATCGACCTCGCCGCTTGATTTCAGCGCCATGGGTTGGCGGAGGTTATCCCCATATCCACATACCCGGCGGAATGTAACGAAACTGTCCCCGCTTAATTTTAGCTTCCACAGGCATGTGAATCGAATTCGCCTTCTGTCGCCGAGAGGCATTCCTTAGTGTCATCTTCATGACGGCGACGATTACCAATTTACCACCCGGCGACCCGGCTCACGCCAATGCTCAGGC
>CAJXGZ010000358.1 GCA_913053795.1 uncultured Rhodospirillales bacterium
ACGCCAGATTGAGGTCGAGGGATTCACGCTGGAACGTGACGACAGGCTGCCGGACGGATCGTTAGCCAAGGTCGCTGCAAGCTATGCGCTGGCGGGCGGATTGGTGGCCCGCAACAAGTCAAATATCAATTGGGCCTTCGCTAGAACATGGCCGCCATCTTGGTCAGCCAAATGGTGGAAGCCCAAATCCCGCCGCCGCGATCTCATCCGCGCCGGTGCCTTGATCGTAGCCGAGATAGAGCGGCTGGATAGAAAAAATGAAAAGTGATCTTGTGGATATCGCCGGGGAAAAGCGGGCCGAAACGGAAAAGGCTTTCCAGATTTTCGACGGTGCCCGGACCGAATGGGTTCCGAAGTCACAGGTTGAGGACAATGACGACGGCACATTCGCCATGCCGGAATGGCTGGCGATGGATAAGGGATTTATCTAACTCGCCGGGGCAAAAATGACCGCCTACTACAACGAGAACTGCAAATTTTCCGCCCAGTGGCTACGCAACCTGATCGCAGCGGGCCATATCGCGCCGGGCGACGTTGATGAAAGAGATATCCGTGACGTTATTCCAAATGAACTTTTTGGCTACACTCAATGCCATTTCTTCGGGGGCGTTGGAGTCTGGTCATACGCGCTCCGCCAAGCAGGATGGCCCGACGACCGCCCGGTCTGGACCGGATCATGCCCTTGCCAGCCTTTCAGCCCGGCAGGCCGAGGCAAAGGGTTTGCTGACGAGCGGCACCTCTGGCCGCACTGGTTCCACCTCATCGGCCAGCGCCGCCCTGGGGTTGTCTTTGGCGAGCAGATTGCGGCCCGTGACGGACTTGCTTGGCTCGACCTTGTGCAAGCTGACCTGGAAGGAGCGGATTACGCCGTCGGGTGCGTCGATCTTTGCGCTGCGGGCTTCGGCGCGCCCCATTGGCGGCAAAGGCTATTCTTCGTGGCCGACGCCGACCGCCAACGATCACAAGGGCAGCGGGCCGACGGTAATCCGCAAGGACGGCGTAGACCGGACGTTCCAGCGGCTGGACTTTGCGACGGAGCGGGGTTTGTCAACGGCTTCTGGGCCGACGCCGCATGGCTGCCCTGCACAGACGGGAAATCGCGGCCAATTGAATCCGGAAATTTCCCGTTGGCTGCAAGGCTGCCCGCCGGCATGGGGCGATTGCGCGCCCGGCGCAAACGAGTGGCGGCGCTGGCAGGACTTGATACTCGGTCATTACAACTCGCCAAGTCTCACCGTATCGGAGCCTTGAGAGATTACGGCAACGCCATTAACGCCGAAGTCGCCGCCGGGTTCATCCGGGCGTACATGAAAGAGGGAGCATAATGAAATACCTTGGGGGGACCATTCATCAGGGCGATTGCCTGGAAATGATGGAGCATATCGACAATAATTCCGTCGATCTGGTCCTGTGTGATCTCCCTTATGGAACAACGCAAAATAAATGGGACAGCATCATTCCCTTAGATAAGCTTTGGGCTGAATATCGACGCATTCTCAAGCCAAAAGGTGTGATAGCCCTTACGTCCCAAGGTATCTTTACCGCACGGCTCATTCTAAGCAACGAGGCTTGGTTTAAATACAAATTCGTGTGGGTAAAGAGTAAGCCTACCAACTTCTTAAACGCTCGCCGCCAACCGCTGCGTCAACATGAGGACATCTGCATTTTCTATGGCAGACAACCGGACTACAGGCCAGTGATGTCAAAGGGGGAGCCTTACGACAAGGGAACGCGAAAAGCTCAGTACACGGGGAGCTATGGCGATTTCAAACCATCCCATGTAAAAAGTGACGGTGAGCGGTTTCCTACGGATACGCTCTATTGCAAGACCGCAGAGAGCGAAGCTGGGAGACGTGTTTGGCACCCAACACAGAAGCCCGTTGCTTTGGGGCGGTATCTAATTCGGTTGTTCACCGGTGAGGGAAATATTGTCCTTGATAACACATTCGGTAGCGGAAGTTTTCTTGTCGCTGCGGCACTAGAAGGACGGCGCTTCATTGGAATTGAGAAGAACGAGGAAGTCCGCCTCTTCAAAGAGAAGCGCATTGATTACATCAAAGTCGCTAAACAGCGACTCGCGGAGGTCGAGGCCGCAATGAAGAAAAACGAGCCCTTACAACCTAGCGCGCGCACAAGACAGCCCGACAAGAAAGGTATGGTCGATGTCGATGAGGTTATTCGTCAGCCGGTAAGAGCCACCGGATGATCTTTGGTGCCATCACCTACAATGAACGGTCATGGGCGATTGACCTAATTGGTCATATCAAACATGTGGTTAATCAAAATAATCGCCCTATTAAAGACGCTGGCGGTGAGCAAACAATCAACGCGGAAGGCGGCATCTTATTCCCCGATGTCCTGCTTTTCGGAGATCGCGCTACGGCGCGCATTCTCCAAGGTT
>CAJXGZ010000359.1 GCA_913053795.1 uncultured Rhodospirillales bacterium
GTGAAATCGATGGACGAATGCTCGATAATCCAACGGCGGAAATCGCCATCGGTCATGATTCCTTCCAATTTACCGGATTCGGTTACCGCGAAAATCACTCCCGTTTTGTTTTCACCGATCTTCTTAAGGGCTTCGACGATATTATCTTCGATGAAAACGCAATAAGGGGCTAAATAGCGCTGAATAATCATGATGTCGCCATGGATAGTTGTGTTGGAAGCGATTGTAAGGGGTAAAAACCCGAATCCTTTGGTATTACAGGGCGCCAGGGGGATTGTGAGAATCCTATATATGGGGGAATGCGTCGATTTGTCGGCATCAAGATTGGCCTGAAACAGGCTCCCCCTTCTGAATTTTCGTCATCAGGAATTCCCCGAACTCGAAGTCCAGTGGGGTATCGATATCAACAACCGGAATCCGTTTGGGCACGAGATAGCCCGTGGTCTTTTCGTTGACCAACTGGTTGTTCAAGAGGGGGAGTTCCCTTATGGCCGTTATGTAAGCCCAATGGGTCAACTCGTAATATAGCGGATAGCTCTGACGGCGAAAATAACGATCAATATCTTCGTTTAAAAAGAGAGTGATCGTTCCGTCTTCGTCCATCTGAAGACACAGGTAAGGATGCGATTCCGGTTCTTTAACGCCAAGCATGGAGGTATTGCCGCCGCGGTCCTTGAACTCCTTGATGATGGCGCTAAGATCAGTTGCGAAGCGGAGCGGGTAGATAGGGTAGAGCAAGATCACCGCATCATATTTCTCGCCCCTTTCGGCCAATGCGCCGACGAATGCCTCAATCACCGGTTTAATAGGTGCGTCGTCCGTCGCCAGCTCCTTTGCCCTGATAAAAGATTTCGCGCCATACGTTTCGCCGATCTTAAGGTATTCCTCACTGTCGCTGTTGACATATACTGCATCAATTTCCGGGCATTCACTTGCTGCTTCAACCGCATAGGCAAGCAACGGCTTTCCCGCGAACGGTTTTATGTTCTTGTCGGGAACACCCTTGCTGCCACTGCGTGCGGGTATCATCGCTACGGTTTTCATTGCAGGTATTTCCGCGTCAGGCCTGACGGAATCCCAGGAAAGTGGCATCCCTGTCGTGGTAGAGGTCCCTGGTCTGCTTGAGCATCACGGCCTTCTGCTTGGCGTAATAATCCTCGATGAGTTCGTTATTGGCATCATAAAGACAGTCATAATATTCATCGTCCGCCAGATCGGTGAAATTCACGGAGATGAGGTCCGAATTGGTGTGTTTGTTCTCATAGAAATCCCGGCAATCCTTGAGCATCCCTTTTTCGATGGCCATGTCGTAGAGAGGGGTTCCCGGATAGGGAGTGACCGGGCGGATGGTTCGCAACTGGCTGGCGTCGCCATGCTTCTTGATCAGGTCCACCCCCTTCTGGAGGGTTTCCCGGGTGTCGCCGATATTGCCGAAAAGGATATTGAGGCCGGTGCTGATTCCCGCCGCCGCGGTCGCCTCTATGGCCGGCTCCACCCACTCCGACTTCAGGCCTTTTTTCATATTCTTGAGCACCTGGTCATCCATCGATTCGATGCCGTAATTAATGAACACGCATCCGGCCTTGGCCATGAGTTTGAGCAAGTCCGGCTTGGCGTAGTTTATACGCCCTTGGCACCACCAATTAAATTTCAATCCGGACTTGATAATGACACGGCATATGTTCTCCGTTCTTTTCACCGAAGCCATGAGCAATTCGTCCGAGAACATAATGTAATTGACGTTGTAGGTGAGCTGGAGAAAGCGGATTTCATCAATCAGGCTATCCAGGTTCCTCTCCCGGTAGCCTTTATCCATGCGATAGCAGAAGGTGCATTTAAAGGTACAGCCCCGGGCCGACAGAACGGGCAGGCATAAATCAGTTTTTGCCATGCGGGGCAACCTGGTCAGACGGTAATGACCAATGTCAAACTTGTGATAGGCCGGCCAGGGAAGCGTTTCCAAATCATCTATCTGGGGGCGGGCGGGGGTAATCTGGATTTTTCCGCCGTCCAGATAGGCCAGGCCTTTTACGTCCTTGAGTGAGCGCTTTTCCGCAACCGCCTTAAGCAATTCAATAATGGTAACCTCGCCCTCGCCCATAACCACCGCATCGGCGCCGGTTTTTTTCAGGAAATACTCGGGGTCCGGTGTCGGACCGTGACCGCCGAGAACATAGTAAGGCCGGTCTTTCGAGGCATTGATGGCCGCTGATAGTTCAAGCAACTTGGTGTACTGGTAATAGCCGGCAATAACGCCCAGCCCCAAGACATCGAAGTGATTCTCATCCAGATACTGCCTTAGATGGTCGTTCGGATAGTGGTTGATATCCTGGGCATAGATATCAACGTCGAATCCCTCCTTTTCCAGAACCGCCGCGATGGCGGCGACATTCTGGGGA
>CAJXGZ010000360.1 GCA_913053795.1 uncultured Rhodospirillales bacterium
CCAGCTTGCCGGGGCGCGCCGCTTCCAGCAGCGCTTCCAGCGCTTTGGCGGCGAACGGCAGGGACTCCCTTCGCTTGGGCGAGATGGAGGTGATTTTCTCCATGGCTCCGGCGCTCAAGCCGCCCACCAGGCGGGTCATGCGCAACGCTTCCTCCCTGTTGATGGTGAAGTTGTCGATCACGTGCAGGGGGTAGCTTGTCTGCTCGATGAAGATGCGGGCCAGGGAGCGCCACGAGCCGCCCACCGCGTAAAAGGCGCGTCCCTCCATGTTCAACATGTCTTTCAGGCCGGCAAGACGCTTGGCCACGATTTCGCCCGCCTTGGCGGCGTCGCCGTCGGACGCTTCGATCAGCCTCAAATGGCCGAGCGGCAGGGTGGCGTGCTCGCCGAAGGCTCCCTTGTCGATTGTCACCAAATCCAGGCTGCCGCCGCCGAGATCGCCGAGAAGGCCGTCGGCGTCGGGAACGCCGCTAAGCAGGCCGAGCGCCGCCAGCCGCGCCTCCTCGGCGCCGCTCAGCACTTCGACGCCTAAGCCGAACTTCTTCTTCACCTTGGCGACGAAGGCGTCGCCGTCCTTGGCGTCGCGCACCGCGGCGGTGGCCACCAGGTCCAGGCGTCCGACCCCCATGGCTTCGGCCAAATTGATGAAACGGGTCAGACTCTTGATGGCGAGTTTCACGCCTTCGGGATTGAGACGCCCGCTTTCCGCTATGCCTAAGCCGAGGCCGCACTGGGCCTTCTCGTTGAACATGGGAATGGGCAGGCGCTCCGGTTTGTCATAGACCACCAGGCGCACGGTGTTGGATCCGATGTCGATCACCGCGACGCGGCCGTCCGGCTCGGCTTTCATGTTTTCGGGCATTTTTCAGGGAACGTTTCTAATGGCGGACATTGTGGCGAGTTGCGCTTATACTGCTATTTTAGCGACACCATGACAGCGGCGGCGGAATGTTCAACGTTTTTTTCACATGCTGACGGTTCTTGTCACCAACACCAAGGGGGGGTGCGGTAAAACCACCATCGCCACCAATTTGGCCGGCGCCTTCGCTTGCGCCAATTTCAAGACGGCGCTGGCCGACTGCGACCGCCAGAAATCGTCTCTCGGCTGGGCCAAGCGGCGGCCCGGCTCAGCCGCTGAGGTCACATCCGTCGACTGGACGCGCAAGATCACGCCGCTTCCTCAGAAAACCCAACGCCTGATCATCGACGCCCCGGCGGCGTTGAAGCGCAAACAGGTGGAGGAACTGGTGGGCATGGCCGATATGGTGGTGTTGCCGGTTCTGCCCTCGGTGTTCGACGAAAACACGACGCGCAAGTTCCTTGCGCGTCTCGACAAGCTGAAACCGGTGCGCAAGGGCAAGCGGGCGGTGGCGGTTATCGGCAACCGCATGCGCCTGCGCACCAAGGCGGCGGAGCGCCTGGACGATTTCCTGGAGGATGTGGGCCAGCGCGCCGTCACCGTCTTGCGCGACTCTCAGTTTTACGGAACGGCGGCCATGCTTGGGCTGAGCCTGTTTGATTATAACGACAGGCGGGCTTTGAATTTTCTCCAGGATTGGCGGCCGCTGCTGACCTTCATCGACGAAGCCACCGCCAAGCGCAAATGATAAACTGGTTGGGAATTGGAGTGAATTGATACTAAGATTATCCATCCTGGGAGGAATAATCCGTCATGAGCAAAAGTCCAAAAGCCAAAAAATCGAAAAAATCTTCATCGCCGAAGGTCATCAAGGCCGGTAAATTCAAAGAGGAGGATGTTTCCCACGAGGGCGACTTCATCCTCAAGAAACGCAAGAAGTTGAAGAACAAGCCCTATCTGAAGGAACTCGTCCGCCTTCAGATCGAATTGATCAAACTGCAGGAATGGATCAAGCAGAAAGGCCTCAAGGTGGTGATCATTTTCGAGGGCCGAGACGCCGCCGGCAAGGGCGGCACCATCAAGCGCATCACCCAAAGCCTGAACCCGCGCATCTGCCGGGTGGTCGCCCTGGGCACCCCCACCGAGCGCGAAAAGAGCCAATGGTATTTCCAGCGCTATGTCCCGCATCTTCCGGCGGCCGGCGAGATGGCCCTGTTCGACCGCTCCTGGTACAACCGCGCCGGCGTCGAGCGGGTGATGGGGTTCTGCGGCAACGAGGAATACCAGGAATTCCTGCGCTCGTGCCCCGAGTTCGAACGGATGCTGGTGCGCTCCGGCATTATCGTCATCAAGTATTGGTTCTCGGTCAGCAACGAAGAGCAGGAGCGCCGCTTCCAGGGCCGCATCACCGATCCCACCAAACGCTGGAAGCTATCGCCCATGGACCTGGAATCCCGCGACCGCTGGATCGAGTACTCCAAGGCCAAGGACGACATGTTCGCCCACACCGACATCAAGCAGGCGCCCTGGTACGT
>CAJXGZ010000361.1 GCA_913053795.1 uncultured Rhodospirillales bacterium
GGAGCAGAAAGGGGCCAGCAAGGGAACGAAGAAGGCGACCGACATCGAAAACGACCTGGAAGAACTGCGCAACGTCGCCGAGATCATCGTCGCCAAGCAGCGCCAGGGCCCGCTCGGTGTGGCCACCGTGGGGTGGTCCGGGCCGTTCCAGAAATTCACCGACCTTGAAATAGACCATGACGACGATGGGAGATTGCTATGAACGATGCCAAAAAGGAAGCCACCCCAGTGGGTGGTCTGAAACAATTTATCGCGTTCAATGGAAACTTGTTCGCGATGACCACCGACCGGATTTACATCCTTTCAGATATAATGACTTTAGGGAAAAAGTATCATGAGAGAATCTGGCGGGCCATGCCATTTCGTGAAATCAAATAATGGAGCCGTCATGAACGACATCGAGGGCCTGGCCCGCGAGGTCGAATGCTACATCACGCCAGAATGGGCCGTCGACGCTATCCTCGACGTCGAGTTGATGACGGACAATATACTCGACCCATGCTGCGGGACGGGGGTCCTGGCACGCGTGGCAATGGACCACGGCTATCGCTTCATCCTGAGTATCGACAAATATGATTGGGGATACGGAGATGGGAACATGGACTTCCTTGATGACCCGTATGAGGTCGACGAAGACAAAAATCGTACCCCACTCACCGTCCTCATGAACCCGCCCTTCTCGAAGGCCACGCAGTTCGTCGAAAAAGCATTCGCAATCGGTGCGCGCAAAATCATCTGCTTCCAGCGGTTCGCGTGGTGGGAGTCCGAGAAGCGGACGGAGTTCTGGCGCCAGTATCCACCAAACCGAATCTACGTCTGCGCCGCCAGAGCAACCTGCTGGCGCGTCGACTTGACGCCCGAACAGATCAACAAGATGGGCAACACCACGACCGCTCATGCGTGGTTTGTATGGGAGAAAGGACACCCACCCGGGCCGTTGGTGAGCCGTTTATCGAAAAAGAAAGGACAGACCGATGGGTAAAATCAGCGTCGACAATTGGAACAGGACATTCCCAAAATACCCCGTTACCGTCGAAGATAAGGGGTGGGTGTACGGCGTTTGGTATTGTGGAACGTCATGGACGAAGGTTCATCTACACGGGCAATACCCACCAGGATTTGCAAAGCGTGCGCTGGCTTTGTTCCCCGAAGACAAAGACGTTTTACACGCGCCATCCGGGACGTTGGAAGGCGATAAACTGCCAGACGGGCACGTCACTATGGACTTGATTAGAGACGCGGCTAGGAACCCTCAACATCTTGGTGACTGCGGCGACATGCCGTTTCCCGATGGGTCCTTTGATCTAATTCTTTCGGATCCACCCTACACCAAGAAAGACAGTGAAATATATGGCACTCCGCCATTCCCGATGGGCCGCTTTGTAAACGAGTCACACCGCATATTGCGGCCCGGCGGTCATTTGGGCGTTCTGCACACATACTATCCTAGTTACAAACGAAAGAAATTTAAACTCGTCGGCCTTATCGCCGTAGTGACAGGATTTTTGCGGGCGACAAGGATGTTTTCCATTTTCGAGCGGCGGGAGGATTTATCCGATGTCGACAACTAAACCTGAAACCGACCTTCCATACGATCAAAAGACGAGGTCCTGCCTCAAATGTCAGGATGAATTCGTCAGTTCGTGGGTCGGCGAACGAATATGCCCCCGCTGCAAAAACTCACAAGGATGGCGCACTTCCGGCGCCGACTTTGAATTGAAAGGGATGGGGCGGTGATATGGGCAAGACCTCAATAGAGTGGTGTGATTTTTCGTTCAACCCCTGGATTGGCTGTTCGAAGGTCAGCCCGGCCTGCGACCACTGCCATGCCGAAGTCTATGCCAGGCGGATGGGCAAGCCGGAACTTTGGAACGGGTCCCGACACCGCACGGCGAAGTCGACCTGGGACAACCCCCTGCTGTGGCAGCGCAAGGCGGCGGGGACCGGGTTCCGGCCCCGCGTGTTCTGCGCCTCGCTCGCCGATGTGTTCGACAACACGGTGCCGCCGGCATGGCGTGACGACCTGTGGGAGTTGATCCGCAATACGCCGGACCTGGACTGGCTGCTGTTGACCAAGCGCCCGCAGAACATCCTGAACATGCTGCCGGCGGACTGGGGCGAGGGTTACCCCAACGTCTGGATGGGCGCGACGGTCGAAAACCAGAAGGAAGCTGATCGCCGCATCTCGCATTTGCTGAAGGTGACGGCGGTCATCCGGTTCCTGTTCTGCGAACCACTGCTGGGCAAGATCGATCTTCGCAACCTCGTCGGAGACGCCTATCGTCCCGGTCGCGGACCTGGAACCTACGACGCCCTCGACGGAAGCTGGTGGCCGTCCGTCAACGACCCGATCCTTTCATCGGCCACCGCCGAATACGATCTCC
>CAJXGZ010000362.1 GCA_913053795.1 uncultured Rhodospirillales bacterium
CCGCCGTTGACACAAGGACGCCGTCCGCGGCGCTGATGATCAGCTTGCCGTTCTTCAGCATTTTGTAGCCGTCGCCACCTTTAAAAAGAAAATCGTTGGTCGCCAGCCGATAGGTTTTACCTTTGTCGAGGGGGTGGCCGCCAACCTTGACGTCAAGAACCCGCGCCCCTTTTTCCAACCCGGGATCGTAGAGGACGGACATCCCCGACACATGAGGGAAACGGCCATCGGCATGCTCGACGCGGCTTACGCCGTTTTCCAAGGCCGCCAATAGGTCGGAGCCGGAGAGTTCAACGAGAACGGTCACGTTTGAGAACGGCAACTCCGAGAGGATATCCTTGCGGGTGAGGGTCTCTCCCGCCCCATAGACGCGCCCGCCGCGGATGCCGCCGCCGTTGATCAGCGCCACATCGGCTTTGACGCTGTCGCGCATGGCGTCGGCGATCAAGGCCCCCATAGCGCTCGCCTTGGTGCGGACCGTCTGGGCTCGGCTGTCCAGTTCGACGGATGTAACGCCCACCGGTTGGCCGAGGCTCTCGTTAAGCCGCGCTTCGAAAGCGTTGACGATTTTTGAGATTTTTGGATCAGCCTCGACTCCAGACGTTGTAATCATGCGCCATTGGGTGTGCGCCGTCACCTTTCCGTCCCCCCCTTTTTTCATGTCCAGATCGACGACCGCCAGATTATGCGCGTCGGTTCCGGCCTTGATGATCAGCACCCCGCCTTCCTCGACGGCGTACGGAGCATGATCATGGCCGCCCAAAATGACATTGACGCCCTTGACCGCTCGCGCCAGTTCGCGGTCCTCGGCCATATCCAGATGGGTAAGGGCGACAATGACGTCCGCTCCCCGGGCCTTCAAATCCTTAACCGCCCGCGCCGCCGCCGCCTCTACCGGGATAAGAGTCAGGCCGGACGCGCCGCTGGTCTTGCTTTTCACATCCGTGGTCAGCAGAGAGAACAAGCCGATTGTGAACGCTCCAACCTTGAGGAGCCGCATTTTCTTGACTCCGGCGATGGGCTGCTTGGATTCGCCGAGGGTGTTGGTGGCGAGCCATGTGAATTTTGATTCGGCGATTCGCTGTTGCAGCGTTTGCAGTCCGAAGTCGAATTCGTGGTTGCCCAATCCGGCCACATCCACGCCAAGGGCGTTCATGAGCTCGATCATGTGTGCGCCCTTGGTCAGCCCCGACATCACGGATGGCGAAATCAGGTCGCCGCCGGCGGTGGTCAGGTGATGTTTCGCCCGAGCCCGCTCAACCTTGAGCAGCGTCATCAATTGGGCAAGGCCGCCCTTTCCCCGCTTGGGAGAAATCTCGTAGACGTCGTTAACGTGCAAGAGAACCAGCCTCGCCTCCCGGCCGGGCTCGGCGCAAGCCGCCGATGCAAGCAATAGCGGGATGATCAGAAAAATGAGCCGTCTGGAAAGAACGCTCATCCTTTCCCTCTCCCCCATTCCCTTTCCAGCAGCCTCGCGCTTTCGTTAAGCCTTGCTTGCATTGTCCTTGATCCAGCGGGCCAGTTGATCCTCCTCCACCTCTCCGGCGGCCAGAGCCAGGATGGTCGTCACTTCCTGCGCCTGATCGGGATCGAAGCTATATCCGTTTAAGACCAAGAAAGCCTGAATGCAAAGCAACCCGGTTCGCTTGTCGCCATCCATGAAAGGGTGGTTCTTGACGACGCCGTAGCAATAGGCGGCGGCCAACTCAAAAAGGCTCGCATGAGGATCATAGTGAAAACGGTTTTGAGGCCTTGAAAGAGCGTTTTCCAAGAGACCCTGGTCCCTAAGCCCTTGCGCGCCGCCGAAAAGGGCCAGTTGCTCATCCTGGATGGCTAGCGCCATCTCCATGGTGAGCCACTTGGGTTCAGCCATTACTTAGCCAATTCACGAAGAGCGTCGCGGTGCTTGCGCATATAGTTACGGGTTTCATCCATCACCTTGGCGAAATCCGGGTCGTTGGGAATAAGGCGAATTCCATCCGGCGTCCGCACCATGAAAAGCTTGTCCCCCTCTTCAACGCCAAGGCTGTCCAACTCGGACTTGGGAATTATCACACCGAGGGAATTTCCAATTTTTCGCACCGTCAGACTGTCAGACATAACCGTCCCCCTAATTAATGTTATTATATATGTTATAACATTATTGCTACAGATTCAAGGAAAACGGCGGCGGTGCTTTAATGGGGAAGCTGGGTGGAATCTGATGTGAAAGCCGTTAATTCGTCCACCACCAGCACGATGCGCTTCCAGGTCCGGTATCCCTCTATATCGCCTTGACCGAGAGATTCCTCGGCCCGCATGGTGGCGATGGCCACGGCGTCCCGGCCATATTCATTCAGCAGCTCATCGGCCGAGAGGTAGATATCGGCGG
>CAJXGZ010000363.1 GCA_913053795.1 uncultured Rhodospirillales bacterium
GTAGATGGCGTCGTCGCCGTCGATCTCGGCGTTGACGCCCGGGAACTCGCGCAGGGCCACCACGCAGGCCTTGATGAAGGGCGACATGAAGCCGATCTTGACCCCGTGTTTTTTCTCGAAGGTCTCCTTGTACCTGGCGCGGAGCGCCATCAACGCGGTCATGTCCACCTCGTTGAAGGTGGTCAACATGGCCGCCGTGTTCTGGGCCTCCTTAAGGCGCGAGGCCACCATCTTGCGCAGGCGCGTCATGCGCACCCTCTCCTCCCTGGGACCGTCCACGCGCGGCGGATACTGGGCGGCGGCGGGCGCAGGTGAAGAAGCGGCAGAAGGCGCGGCCCCGGCCTTTTCAATATGCGCCAGCACGTCGCCCTTGGTCAGCCGCCCGCCCTTGCCGGTGGCGGCGATGGCGGCGGCGTCCAGATTATGCTCGGCGGCCAGCTTTCTGACCGCCGGGGAGAGCGCCAAGGCGGGCGCGGGCTCTTGAGCGGGCTTGGGTTCGGATTTTTTCTTGGCCGCCGGTTTGGCCGGGGCGTCGCCCTCGGCGATGGAGCCGAGCAGGGCGCCGACCTCCACGTCCGTTCCTTCCGCAGCGGCGATTTCACTGAGGGTTCCCGAGGACGGGGCGTTGACTTCCACCGTCACCTTGTCCGTTTCCAGCTCCACCAAGGGCTCGTCCTGGGCCACCGCGTCGCCCACCGCCTTGAACCATTTGGCCACCGTCGCCTCGGTAATGGATTCGCCGAGGGTTGGTACTTTGATTTCCGTCGCCATGATTTCCTCGATTTCTACTGTCTCGATTTCTACTGCTAATTCTACTGCTAAGTTTTCCCTATGGGCGGCAGGAAGGGTTGCCTGATGTCATCCAAGGCCGCCGACAAAGCCTGATCCACCAATTCTTCCTGTTCCCGCTGGTGGACTTTCGCCGAACCCGACGCCGGCGAGGCGGATGCTTGGCGCCCCGCGTAAACGGGCTTTCCGCACTTGTGGCCCAATTGTTCGATAATGTAGTTCAGCCGCGGAAGAACAAACAGCCAGGCCCCCATGTTGGCGGGTTCTTCCTGACACCACACCACCTCGGCATTGTGGTAGCGCTGCAACTGCTGGGTCGCCAGCCGGCGCGGCCAAGGATAAAGCTGTTCGATGCGGACGATGGCCACGTCCTTAACGCCGCGCTCCCGGCGCTGGCGCAGCAGATCGTAATAGACCTTGCCCGAGCACAGGATCACCCGGCGCACGTTCTTGTCCAAATCCAGGATGTCCTTTTCCGGAAACACCCGCATGAACTTTGTTTCCGGCCCCATCTCGCCCAGCTTGGAGACCACCAGCTTGTGACGCAGCAAGGACTTGGGCGCCATGACGATCAAGGGCTTTCGGAAGTTGCGTTTCATTTGACGGCGCAGGGCGTGGAAATAGTTGGCCGGCGTGGTCAGATTGACCACCTGCATGTTGTCCTCGGCCGAGAGTTGCAGGAAACGCTCCAGCCGCGCCGAGGAGTGCTCCGGTCCCTGTCCCTCATGTCCGTGGGGCAGCAGCATGACCACCGAGCTCATGCGCAGCCATTTTGATTCGCCCGAGGAAATGAACTGATCGATGATCATCTGGGCGCCGTTGGCGAAATCGCCGAACTGGGCCTCCCACAAAACCAAGGTGTGGGGATCGGACAGAGAGTAGCCGTACTCGAAGCCGAGCACGCCTAATTCCGAAAGCGGGCTGTCCAAGACCTCGAAGGAAGCTTGGTCTTCGCGGATATTGCCAAGGGGGAAGTAGCGCTCTTCGCTTTTCTGATCGATGATGACGCAATGGCGGTGCGAGAAAGTGCCGCGGCCGGAATCCTGACCCGAGAGCCTGACCCGCGATCCCTCCACCATCAGGGCTCCGAAGGCCAGCGCTTCCGCCGTCGCCCAATCGATGGCGTCGCCGGATTCTATCATTTTACGCTTGTTTTTGAGCTGGCGGAGTATCTTGGGATTGGTGTTGAAGTTGTCGGGCGGCGGCTCGGAAATGGCCATGCCCACCTCCTCCAGCAGCTCCATGGACGCCGAGGTGTCATGCTCGTGGGTTTCCTCTTCGCCGGTGGATTGGACCAGGCCTTTCCACTTGCCCTCCAGCCAATCGGCGGTGTTGGGCTTGTAGGAGTCGGCGGCCTTGAAGTCCACCTCCAAGCGGCTCTGGAAGCCGTCAATCATGATTACAGCCTGTTCCCCGGTCAGCACGCCGTCGTCGATCAGTCTCTTTTTTTGAATCTCGACGGTGGTCGGGTGCATGGCGATGGCGCTGTACATGATGGGATTGGTGAACATGGGTTCGTCGGCCTCGTTGTGGCCGTGGCGGCGGTAGCAGAACATGTCGATGATGA
>CAJXGZ010000364.1 GCA_913053795.1 uncultured Rhodospirillales bacterium
AGGCCATCAACTTCGGCATCATCTACGGCATTTCCGCCTTCGGCCTGGCCCGCCAGTTGAACGTCTCTAACGCCCGAGCCGCCGATTACATCAAGGCCTACTTCGAAAAATATCCCGGCATCAACGACTACATGGAGCGGACAAAAGAGGAAGCCAAGCGCCAGGGCTTCGTCACCACCCTGTTCGGGCGCAAGTGCCATGTCCGGGGGATCAACGAAAAAAACCCGCAAGTCAGGGCCTTCGCCGAGCGCGCCGCCATCAACGCCCCCATCCAAGGGGGGGCCGCCGACATCATCAAAAAAGCCATGATTAAACTGCCCGGCGCCTTGAAGGCGGCGAACCTGAACGCCCTTATCCTGTTGCAGGTGCACGACGAGATGGTGTTCGAGGTCCCCAAGGCGGAGCTTGAGGAGACCTCGGCCCTGGCCGCCAAGGTGATGGTGGAGGCGGCCAACCTGGATGTTCCGCTGGTGGTTGACGCCGGCCACGGCGCCAACTGGGACGAGGCGCATTAAACCTACGAGCGGCCCATAGTTTACAAACGGATCGCAAGCGCATAAAGTTGTATTCAATCGTTGGAGGCGGATGTTTGGCCAGAGGGGGCGTCAGGACCGGGGTTAGCCAAGAAGAAAAGTTCCGAAATTATTGCTTCTTACGGCTAGAAACTCATTTTATTGTTCACCGCCCCCCTCATCTTCGGCTATCATCGGACTCAGTTTGAGGAATCTTCTGGGGGAAGATCGGATGATGCAATTTGATGGTCCCGTTCTTTAGTCTGAAACGACCAACGGGCAAGAGGGGGGAAGAATGACGGCCATTGACCAAACCAGGCTGGAGGAGATTTTCCTCGGCGAGGACGTGCACCTTCTTGATAAGGTGATTGAAGCCCTCAAGCCCGAAACATCGAACATCGTCAACATTTTCTATAGTGAACTCATCGGCCATCCCGACGCCGGGAACTTTCTCGACAGCGAGATTGTCGCCGAGCGCCTGACGTTGTCACTCTGCGATTGGCTGAAAAACCTGTTTTTGCCGCGCAGCGAAGAGGACCTCGAACAATTCGTAGCTTTTCAACACGACGTCGGGCAGATACATGCGCGGATCAATGTCCCCATGCATCTGGTCGTCGACGGCATGCGCGTCATCCGCAGGGAGCTTTGCGGGTTGATGATGACGGTGAAGATGGATCAGACCGATCTGGTCAAGACCGTTTTGCTGATCAACGAGGTCCTCGACCATGTCCTGTCATTGATGAACCAGAGCTATATCGACGATTTGATCCTGCATGAGAGGAATATCCACTCACTCAAGATGCAGGTGTCGCCTTACAATCTGGCCATGGAATGCGAGAAACAGCGCTCGTTCCTTTTCAATTGGGCGCTTCAGGTGACCCTCAATCTGTTCGAAAACGAAGCTCCCAACACCGGCCGCCTCAGCACCCTTCTGCGCACGGAATTCGGCCTCTGGGTGAGTCACAAGACGCCTTTGCTGTTCACGGACCAGGACTTCACGACCCGGTTGGAGCAAAGACTGAAGCAGATCGACGACGCCGTGGTGGCGGCGGCCAAGAGACGGAAAAAAGGACTCGATCCGAAATTCTACGCCGCCCTTCACGCCCTCAACGAACAGGTGTCCCGCACCGCTTGGAGCCTGTCCGAAACCATGGAGCATATTCTCGAACTGGAAAGCGGCCGCGACGCCCTGACCCGCCTGTTCAACCGGCGCTTCCTGCCGACGGTTATGCGGCACGAGACGGAATTGAGCGTCAAACACAATATCCGCTTCGGCATTCTGTTGATCGACATCGACCACTTCAAGAAGATCAACGACAGCCATGGCCACGACGCTGGGGATGCGGTGCTCGAACAGCTCTCGGAGACCGTGGTGCCGATCGTCCGCGCCAACGACTACCTGTTTCGCTATGGCGGCGAGGAATTCCTGGCGATCGTCGGCGACGTAACCAGCGAAACGGCTCTGCACCTAGCCGAGAAAATGCGGACCGTCATCGAAACCAAGGACTTCGATATCGGCGGCGATTCGCCGCCGATCAAGGTGACGGTCAGCATCGGCATCGCCATCCACGATGGCCATCTAGACTATCAACGGACCATCACCCGCGCCGACGGGGCCCTCTACGGGGCCAAAAACGGCGGACGCAACCGTTGCGTCCTGGCTAATGGCGGTTCAACGCAGGTGGCGTGAGCGCCGCCCCTGACGAACCCGGCGGCGCCGCAAACAGCCAGCCATGCCCGGAACGAAGGACTGCGGATTACAGGTTCTGAATAAGGCTGGCGGGCTAGGGTCCAGACTCATTCAAATGATGCCCTTTGGTTTGGAAAGAATAGCGCA
>CAJXGZ010000365.1 GCA_913053795.1 uncultured Rhodospirillales bacterium
ATACCGGCAGTCTGAGTTTGGCGCCGGTTTTGGGGTTTTGGATATTCACTATGCGAATCCACTGGGGATCGGTGGCCGGGCGGCCGTGGCCATCCCATCCGTTTTCCGTCTTGCAGCCGGTAATGCAGGCGTCGCAATCCTTGTCGCACTTGTTGGTGTCAATGAGCAGCCCCCAGCGCCTCGCGGATTCAGCTTCGGCGGCGGCCGTCAGGAAGACCCCGGGAGCCAGGGTAAGGCCGGTGAAGCCCGCGGCGCCGATGAGCAGACGGCGGCGCATGCCGTCGATGCGAACCTTGGTCATGGCTTGAGGCTCCCCTTGCCCGGCTTCGTGGTATGGCATTCGAAGCAGTCGATTTTCACCGCCGCGTAGTCATGGCACTCGGCGCAAAAGGGGCGGATGGTGTCGGCGCCGCCGGCTTCAGCGTCGGGACTGGCGTGGCAGGCGACGCATTCCTTTAAACTGTATTTGTTGGAGCGGATGCCCTTGCGCATGGTCTCGTCACGCTGGTGCAAAAGGTAGTTCGCGTGGTTGCGGCGCATGTCTTCCGCCGGCGCGACGCACTGCTCGCCCTTTGCCTTGGGGAGGACCGGCAGCGGCACGCGGCCCTCGCCGGCCCATACCTCCGGGACGCCGCCCAACAGCGCCGCCAGCGAAACAAAAAACACGGCCGCCAGCCCGATGACCCTGGTCATGGTTTCACTCCCCCAGTCCCATCTGGATGTAGCCGGTCGGACAGACGTCCATGCAGATCTCGCAGCCGATGCATTTGGCGTAATCGGTCTCCACGTATCGGCCCATGGCGCGCCTGTCTTTTTTGACGCGTTGCACGGCGTCCTGAGGACAGTAGATGACGCAGTTGTCGCACTCGAAACAAATGCCGCAGCTCATGCAGCGGTCGGCCTCGGCGACGGCGTCCTCCTCGCTCAACGCTTGCAGGCGTTCGCTGGTGTTGCCGATCACCTGGTCCGGGCCTATCTCCAAGCGCCCGCGCAGGCGGCGGGGCGTGTGGGTGAAATGGCCGAGGAACAAGCTTTCGGCCGGCATCACGTCGTTGGACGAGCGGTTCTCGTAGTTGTGAACGGCGAAGTCGGATTGAGCTGTCCCCCAGGTCTGCGCGTGGTTGTACTCCTCGGGCTCAAGACCGGCTTCCCTAAGCTTCTCCATCAGGTCGAAGTGGTGGACCTGCACCTTGGGGCGTCTCTCGTTTTCGATGCCTTGGACATAGTCGTCGATGCTGACGGCGGCCTTCCAGCCTTGGCCGATGGCGGTGGTCAGCAGCTTCGGGGCGACGGCGTCGCCGCCGACGAAGTGGCCGGGTTTGCCCTTGATCCTGAACAGTTTGTCGGCGTCGACCCAGCCCTTGCCGCCGTCCATTTCCCCGATATTCTCAAAATCGCTCTTCTGGCCGGTGGCGCCGATGATCAGCGAACATTCGATATCGATCTCCGAGCCTTCCTCGGTGACCATCTCGCCGCTGCTCCAGTCGGCCTTAATAACGCGCAACGCCGTAGCGCGGCCGTCATCGCCCTTGATCACCTCGACCGGGGCTAGGGCCTCGCGGATGACGACGCCCTCCTCAATGATGGCTTCGATCTCGGATTTGGTGGCCGGCGCCATTGAGATGGGACGGCGGTAGACGACCACCACGTCAGCCGGGCCGCGGCTGGCTGGCTCTTGGTGGGCGGCTTTGCCCAGAACCACGTTTTCCGGAAGGTCCCCGGAGGCTACGTTCTCGACGCTGCCGAGGCGCCGGGCCGCCGCCGCGCAGTCCATGGCGGTGTCGCCGCCGCCGATTACCAGCACCCGCCCCGAAAGGTATTTCAGCTTGCCTTCGTTGGCGGCGCGCAGGAAGGACAGGCCGTCGATACAGTTGGGAGCATCAGCCCCGGGGTCCTGCATTGGACGCCCAAGCTGGGCTCCGATGCCCCAGAAGACGGCGTCGAAGTCCTTTTCGAGTTGTTCGATGGTTATGTCGACGCCGATCCGCGTGTTGTTCCTGACCTCGACGCCTAAGTCGATGATGCGCTTGATCTCGGCGGCGGCCACATGGCGCGCGGCCAAGTCCAGTTGGGTCGGTAGATCAAGCGCCATAGCGTTCACTCCACATATTATCTTTGAGGCCAAGTTCGAGGGTAATTAGACCCCTTGAATGTGGCGTCTAATTGGCATATGGGGGGCAAATAAAGGACATCCATACTCCATCTAGCGTTTCAAATTATCCGCTTTGCGCCATGGTCCGGGCGGCTCAAGGCTGTGGCTGGCAGTCACTGGAAACGGAGCGAAGCAATGGAAAGCAAACTGATCCTCAAGCAGTTCAAAGTTACCAACTTCCGCA
>CAJXGZ010000366.1 GCA_913053795.1 uncultured Rhodospirillales bacterium
TCCAGAAGCGCCGCTTGGCGCGCGGCGCAATAGGCCTCGGCCGCCGCCCCGCTCAAGCCCTCGATCCGGCGGACGCCGGCGGCGACGGCGCCGGTTTTGGGCAGCCCCGCCTTGGCGCTAAGCTTGGCGAATGTGATTTTCATGTGAGCCCTCATTAATGCGCGTTAGCGTTCTGGTTCAATTTCCGCGTCGGCGAGCGCCTCTTCGGCGTCATGCACGATCTCCTCGGCATGGGCGTCGGCGTACAGTCCTCCGCTGGTCAGCCAGACGGCTCCGCCGGGCAGGCTGGTGATGACGCCCACCATGCCGAACAGCAATGATAACGCCAACGCCCCGTCTTCGGGAATGCCGATCAGGGCGAAGGCGGTGACCATGGCTTTTTCGCGCACCCCCCAACCGGCGATGGAGATAGGAATTGTGGTAATCAGAATCACCGGCGGCACCAGGGCGATGCAGTCCACCCAGGTGACGTCGAGATTAAGGCCCAACGCCAGAAAGTAAACCCCCAGCGTCAGGTTCAAGTGGCCGGCGCAAGACCAGCCGAGAACCTTGATGGCGTGGAGCGGTCTGAGGAAAACGGTGCGCGTGTCGGCGGCCAAGGTGGCCAGGAAGCGCACGAAACGCCAACGCCTGAAGGACTCAGGCAAGCGGTCCAAAATTATCAGGAAAGCCAGCCCCGCCACCGCCGCTAGAGAGAACATGAGGACGCCGGGAAGCACCCATGCGGCGGAGGCCCCGCCGACCCGGGGCAGCAGGAACGGTATGGTGGCGGCGACCACGATCAACAGCGCGATGACCGTCGCCGCCCGCTCAAGCATGACGCCGTTGATGGCGTTGCCAAGGGTCAGCCCGACGCGATAGGTGCGGTAGATGCGCACCGCGTCGCCGCCCACCGAGGACGGAAGAGTTTGATTAAAAAATATCCCGATATAGTAAATGCGAAACGCCTTGATGAAGGGCAGCGGCGCCTCGATGGCGTTCAATACGGACTGCCAACGGAAGACGCAAATTATCAGTTGAAGAATGAAAATGGCGAACGCCGCCGCCAGCATCAACATGTCCACCTGAACCAGCCGCTCCATGACGGCTGCGATGTCGATGTTTTGGAACAGGTAGTAAAGAAGCCCTCCCGAAACCAGGAACTTTAAAGCGACGCCGATCCATTTCTTCATGATGAAACTGTCTTTTTATAGGGAGGGGGCGGGTGGGTTCTTATCATATATGGGGGGTGTGTACAGCGTCCAATTTCAGCGTCCCAACCTGATGGGCGCCCGTTTGCGGCCCCAGTCGCCGGGCGGGCCGTCGAAGACGCCGGCGCAAAGGGCGCCGCATTTGGCGCAATGGCCGTCATCGGTGAGGGCCCATGTGGAAAGCTCGTACCAGTCCCGCCCGATCAGCAATTCGCCGCACTTGTGGCAGTAGGTGCTGTCGGACTCGGGATCGTGGGCGTTGCCGATATAGGCGTAGCGCACGCCGTTTTCCAAGGCGATGTTGCACGCCCGTTGCAAGATGGACAGGGGGGTGCGCGGAATGTCCCGCATCTTCCAGTCGGGGTGGAAGGAGGAAAAATGCATGGGCGTGTCGGGACCCAACTTTTCCACGACCCAGCGGGTCATTTCATCGATCTCGCTTGTTGAGTCGTTCTCGCCGGGGATCAACAGGGTGGTGATCTCGAACCACACGCCGGTTTCATGCTTGAGGTATTCAAGGGTCTCCAGCACCGGCTTCAGCCGCCCCGTGCACAGGCGCTGATAGAAATCCTCGGTGAAGCATTTCAAGTCGACGTTGGCGGCGTCCATGTGGCGAAAGAACTCGGCCCGGGGCTCGGCGCAAATATAACCGGCGGTCACCGCCACCGTCTTGATGTCCCGCGCATGGCAGGCCTCGGCCACGTCGACGGCGTACTCAAGGAAAATGACAGGATCGTTGTAGGTGAAGGCGACGCTTTTGCAGCCGGTCCTGGCCGCCGCCTCGGCGATCATTTCAGGCGCCGCCTTGTCGGTGAGCCGGTGAAACTCGCGGGCCTTGGAGATGTCGTAGTTCTGGCAGAACTTGCAGGTCAGGTTGCACCCGGCGGTGCCGAAAGAGAGCACCGGCGTCCCCGGCAGAAAGTGATTGAGCGGCTTTTTCTCGATGGGATCGATGCAAAACCCCGACGAGCGCCCGTAGGTGGTGAGAACCACCCCCCCGTCCCTGCAAGCGCGCACGAAACACAACCCCCGCTGCCCCTCGCGCATTTTGCAGTAACGCGGACAAAGATCGCACTGGACGCGCCCGTCATCCAGCCAATGCCAATAACGGCAGGGAAAGGTCTCGGCGCCCGGTTCTA
>CAJXGZ010000367.1 GCA_913053795.1 uncultured Rhodospirillales bacterium
CGACGCCGGTGTCGGTCACGGATAGGCGCAAGAAACCGTCCTCGGTTTCCCGGCCTTCAACGGTCACCGTCCCGCCTTTCTTGTTGTATTTGATCGCATTTGAAAGAAAGTTGAGCAGGACCTGTTTGAGCCGCATCCGGTCAACGCGAAGACGGACAGGCGATCGGCCGCCAAACTGATCGATAATCGTTATGTCGCGTGGTTCTCCAAAGGGGATAGCCAAGGCCACGCTGTCGGCGACAATTTTATTGGCGTTCACTTCCTCCAGGGAAAGAGCAATTTGGCCGGCCTCGACCGCGGCGAGGTCAAGAATGCCGTTGATGAGTTCGATGAGATGATTGCCGCCGGTCAGAATACTCTCGACGTGTTCGTTCTGGGCCGTCGAAAGTGGGTTCTTGGGATCGAACTGCAACAGTTGAGAAAATCCGAGGATGGCGTTCAGGGGGGTTCGCAACTCGTGGCTCATGCTCGCCAGGAATTCCGACTTCGCCTGGTTGGCTCTTTCGGCCTCCTCCTTGGCCTCAACTAATTGCGCCTCCGCCAACTTGCGCTCGGTGATGTCGATGATGCTGACGGGGATAGTCCGGAAGCCATCCTCGGTCTCGGGTATCTGAAACGTGATGACGGCGTTAATGTCTTTTCCATCGATGGCCCGAAATGTGGCTTCCGACCGAAAAACCTTCCGCTTGTCCCAAATGGCGCAAAGCTCGTCGATGAAGATCTCAATCGCGTCCGGTCCAAAGGTCTTGCCGATATGATCGTGAAATTCGGCGTCGGATGTTGCGCCAAACAGCTTCAATGTCGCCTCATTGACTTGAGGCACTTTGACCATGCCAGCCATATCCCAAGCGGCCTGTTGGTTGTTCTCCAGGTATTTACGAAGATCTCTCACACCATCAAAACGGAGTTTTTCCAGCGCTTTGCGAACTTCGTACATGTCCTCGCTCCAGACGGAGACCTCGGAATTCTCGAAGAGACTCTTGAAGCGTTCCTCGTTCTCCCGGGCCTCGCGGAACAGCCGGCCAATAAGGATAACCCCAACCACCATCAGCACAGAGATAAGCAGCGCCACCAGTTCGGCAGTCGGATCGGCCGGCAGCGCCTTGTCGCCGGAAACCACCCGGTACCAAGTGATGGAGCGCCGAATCCCCATCAGGCTCAGGGCCACGGCGACGCATCCCCATGCGACCTTGTGACCGGTCGAACGGATCAGCCTGAGGGCCAGCCCGGCGACCGTGAACTGCATGAAAATGGAAACGCTGAGAATAATCGTGTTCATGACGCGCCGTCCCCCTTGCGCCCCCCCTCCATGCGCCGCGCCCTGGGATGGGCGTCGCGGTAGACTTCCGTCAGGCGGGCGGAGTCGACCTCGGTGTAGCGCTGGGTGGTGGACAGCGAGGCGTGGCCGAGCAATTCCTGGATGGTGCGCAGATCGCCGCCGCCGGCCAGCAGGTGGGTGGCGAAACTGTGGCGCAACGCATGAGGCGTCGCCGTCTCGGGCAACCCCAGAAGTGCGCGCAGGCGCTGCATCTGGCGTTGGGCGACGCGGGCGGTGAGACGGCCGCCGCGCACCCCGATGAAAAGGGGATCGTCATCACCGGGGCTTTGATAAGGGATGGACGCCAAATAATCGTTCACGGCCTCGCGCACCGCCGCCAGCACAGGCGCCAAGCGCTGCTTTGAGCCCTTGCCGGTGACCACCATGGTCTCGCCCTCGGGCGCTTGATTGCGGTTGAGCGCCAGCGCCTCGCCGATGCGCAGGCCGCAGCCGTAAAGCATCATCAGCAACGCCTTGTCGCGCTTGCCGATCCAGTCCCGGTCACTGAGCTCGGCGACGCTGTCCACCGCCTCCAAGGCCTCCTCCGCCGACAGCGCCTTGGGCACCGACCTCGGCGTCTTGGGAGCCCTGACGGCGCCGATGACGGCGTTGTGGACAATCCCGGCGCGGTCGAGAAAGCGGAAAAAGCCGCGCAAAGTGGACATCGCCCTGGCCGTCGAGGTCCGCGCAAAGCCCTTGGCCATGCGCATGGCCAAATAGCCGCGGAAATCCACCGTCTTCAGGTTTTCAAGGTCCTTCAGTCCCGGCTTGTAGCCCAGCCGCTCCGAGACGAATTCAAGGAACGCCGCCAGGTCGCGTCCGTAAGCGTCAAGGGTATGGTCCGACGCGCGGCGCTCATGGGCCAGCCACGCCCGCCAGTCCTCAATTGCGGCGCCCACCGCCGGCTCCGCCAAGTAGACAATCATGCTTGCCCCTCAAACCAGCGGTGAACGCAACGCTCCACTATGCGGGCGAGGAACACCACAAGCTCGCCCCCCTGGC
>CAJXGZ010000368.1 GCA_913053795.1 uncultured Rhodospirillales bacterium
AATTCGGCTTGCGCAACCCCGAACCGGTGGAAGCGGCCGATGGCGCGGCTTGGTTTATCGGCGATTCCTTCACCTTCGGTTGGGGCGTCGAACAAACTGAAATGTTTTCTTCGGTCGCCGGAAAGCTGGCCGGCGTTCAATCCTACAATGTCGCCAGCCCCGGCACAGAAACTTGCGGTTATCAAATGTTATTTTCCCGCATGCCGCAAAATATAAAGCCCCGCGCCGTGCTCATCGGATTCGTCATTGAGAACGATTTCAGGCTGACCCCATGCCCTAAGGAAGGGCGACTTAATCGCCGCGCCCGTGAAACCGGTCCGGAATTCGCAAACCTGATCATGTACAAGGTAATGTTGACCAAATACTCGGCGATTTATAATTTTCTTGCGGTCTCGCTGAAACGCATCGACTTCATCAGGAACGCCTTAATCAGCATTGGCATTGTCAAAAAGGAACATGGCCGCAAGGCATTCTTGCGCCCTGAGCAAATCGATACCGCCGTATCCGTAAATGCGGTTGAGTTAAAATGGATCAAGGATCAGTTGCCTTCCGGCACGCCTTTCGGAGTCTTGTTGATTCCGGCGCGTTTTGAATTAATGGGAGTTGAGCCTGTATATCACGTCGCGCGAATAAAATTTAAGGAAGAACTGACAAAACTGGGCATTGACGTGATCGACCCTTTTCAAGCCTTCTTCTCCAGGGGTATGGAAAAAATCCATTTCGCCCATGATGGACATTGGTCGCCCCTGGGACACGAGGTTGCCGGCAAAGCCGCCGCCGACTGGTTAAGGCGAGAACTAAAGTAGTCTGGAAACATTAAGGGGTTTACAGCCATGGTCATGACAAGCAAATTCCAGCCGCCCCCTTGGACTCCGCAAGCGCCGGAAGGAATGCGCGTCCTTATAACCGGCGCCACCGGCGGCCTGGGCCGCGCCCTGGTCCGGATGTTGCTCGACGGCTCAAAGTGCGTGATCGGCGCTCATGGCGCCACTCAGCGGTTCGAGTCCGATGATGAGCGCGTAATTCCCCTGCAGCGTCAATTCGACGGAGAAGCGGATTGCATCGCCGTTATCGAGGAATTCCAGGACAAGGCCGGCGGCGTCGACGCCCTGGTGGTGTTGTCCGGGGCGATCATGCATGTTGACCATTGGAACAAGATCAGCGGCGAGGACTGGGAGCGGGAAATCGGCATAAATCTCAACCAGCCGTTTTTCCTGGCTCACGCCGCCATGGAGCGCATGAAGGCCCAAGGCGGGGGAGGACGCATCATTCTGACCGGAACCGAATCCGCCCTGCACGGCGGCAGCCCCGTATCCTTCCCCTACGCCGTCGCCAAGCGCGGCACGGAGTGCATGGTCCAGGGATTGGCCCGCGAAGGCGCCCCTCACAACATCCTGGTCAATGGGATGCGTTTAGGGTTCATCGCCAGCGGCTTCCATCAGCGCTGGACCAAAAAGACCGGGGCGGACATGAAGGAGCGCGCCGAGATGGTGCCCCTGAAGCGGGGCGGCCATCCGGACGAAGCGGCCGCCCTGATGACCTATTTGCTTTCCGATTGGGCCGGGTTCATCACTGGGCAAATGCTGGCCCTGACCGGCGGCGATTGGCTATAGGAGCAAAATGGCCGCATTGAAAACAATCGGCGTCGTTCCCGCCCGCATGGCGGCCAGCCGCTTTCCCGGCAAGCCTTTGCATCCCATTTGCGGGCGGCCCATGTTGGAGCATTGCTTCCTGCGGGCGCGGCTTTTTGACGGATGGGACGGCCTTTATCTGGCGACCTGTGATGAGGAAATACGGGATTTCGCGCAACCAAAAGACTTCCCGGTTATCATGACGTCGCCAACCCATACCCGCGCCTTGGACAGAGTGGCCGAAGCGGTGGAGAAATGTCCCGAAACCATAACCGATACGGATATCGTAGTTTGCGTCCAGGCCGACGAGCCTTTGCTGGGGCCCGACGTGATCGAAGCCGTCATCAAGCCCTTCACCGAGGACGACGGCGTTGAGGGGACCATGCTGGCGGTCCCCATCGTCGACGAAGAAACCTTCCTCAATCCGGATATCGTCAAGATCGTCCACGACATGAAGGGCGATGTGCTCTACACCTCCCGCGCCCCCGTTCCCTATTGCGAAAAGTTTTCGCCCGAGTTGGGGGCCAAGCGGGTGGGCGGCGTTTTCGGATTTCGATGGCGTTTTCTGAAGTGGTTCACCGCCACCCCCGAATCACCCTTGGAAATCAAGGAATCCTGCGACAGCAACCGCATTTGCGACAACGGCTTCAGGCAGCGCATCGCCGCCATCCCCTACCGCCCTTACC
>CAJXGZ010000369.1 GCA_913053795.1 uncultured Rhodospirillales bacterium
CGTATTTTATGAGCACAAGATAGATGTCGAAATCCTCCAGGGTGAATCGATAATCGGCGGGGCAGACCATCACATAGTTCTTCGTCGCCCGACTGAAGCCGACGCGCACGGTCTTGCCGAATCCCCTGTTTTTTTCCTGTTGAACGCCGATGACGTTTTCATATTTCTCGGCCAACTCATCAATAATACGCCCGGTGGAATCGGTGCTGCCGTCGTTAACGATGACGATCTCCACGTCCTCCGCCCAGCGCGGCGCCGTCTCCAGCAGGTGGTCGATGGCGTGGGCCAGCTGGTCTTCTTCGTTGTAGGCCGGGACAATGATGCTTAAGGAGACGGGGGCTTCAGTCATTTTTCCAAGAAACCGGCGAGGGTTTGGACGACGCGCGCGATCTGGTCGTCCGTGATTTCAGGATACATAGGCAGGGAGACAATGCGCTCGCAAGCCGCCTCAGCCACCGGGAAGGCGCCCTTGCCATAGCCCAGTTCCTTGTAACATTCCTGCATGTGGACGAGAGACGGATAATGAATCTGCGCCATCACCCCGTTTTCGCGCAAATAGGCGTGGCAGGCGTCGCGCCTGTCCACCTGGATCACGTAAAGATGATAGACGGGCTCGGCGCCCGGAGCCGTTGCGGGGCGCATAACGGGCAGCGGCTCCAGCAATTCGTCGTATTTCGCGGCCGCCCGGCGGCGCGCCTCCGTCCATTCCTCCAGATGCGGGAGCTTGCACGACAAAATGGCGGCCTGGAGGGCGTCAAGCCGTGAGTTATAGCCGACCACTTCATGGATGCCGGACATGATTTTTCCGCTTTGCCCGTAATTGGCCAGGCGAAGCGCTTTCGCCGCCAGGTCGCCGTCATTGGTGAGGACCATGCCGCCGTCGCCGAAGGCGCCGAGATTCTTGGAGGGGTAAAAGCTGAAACAGGCAACGTCGCCAAGGGTTCCGGCAAGCCGCCCGCCGGTTTTGGCGAGAGGCGCCTGGGCCACGTCCTCGATGATCTTAATATCATGGGGGCGGCAAATCTCCTCGATCTCAGCCATGGGCGCCGGATGGCCGAACAGGTGAACGGGAATCACCGCCTTGGTTCTGGACGTTATGGCTTTTTCAAGGGCCGCCGGGTCCATCTGATAAGTTTCGGGATCAATGTCCGCCAGGACCGGCGTGGCGCCGGCGTGGGAAATGGCGAAGGCCGTGGAAATCCAGGTGTTGGGCACGGTGACGACCTCGTCCCCCGGGCCGACGCCGAGCGCGCGTACGGACAGGGACAGGGCGTCGGTTCCCGATGCGACGCCAATGGCGTGGCGGACGCCGTGAAGCTCCGCGAAACGCTCCTCGAATTCGCCAAGGGCCGGTCCGCGAATAAAAGCGGCGCTTTCGGCGACCTTGCGCATAGCGTCCATGATCTCGCCGTCCAGGCGCGAAAATTGCCGGGCCAAGTCCGCGAATGGAATGGTTTCAGGGTTTTTTGAGGACATTACGTCTAAATATTACAACCAGCCGCCGCCGGTCAACGGGATCATTTGGCCGGTGATGAATAACATTCCCTGAGAACGGCGGCGCTTTTCGCCACGTCGGCTAAGGGGTCCGCCGCGTTGAGCATACGCTGCTCGATGGAGACGTAGCCCTTATAGCCGATTTGGCGAAGCATGGCGCCCATGGCTTGGTGGTCCACGTCCCCGGATGTCCCGAGCGCGCCCAGGTCCATCTCATTGGCGTGGAAGTGGGTCAGATGTCCGGCGACCGCTTCGAAGGTCGCGGCCTCCGCCTCGTTATTGTCGACCAAGGCCTTGGCGTCCAGTTGCACTTGCAGGGCGGGGTGGTTCAAGGTTTTAACGAGGCTTAAGGATTCAAGGGCGGAGTTGATAAAATCCGTATGCCGGGGCCCCAAGGGCTCGAAGCAGAAACAGGTTCCGTGATCCTCTATGCGGGGGAACAGCTCTTGAAAGAAAGAGA
Organism: uncultured Rhodospirillales bacterium; assembly: GCA_913053795.1. Classification (GTDB taxonomy): domain Bacteria; phylum Pseudomonadota; class Alphaproteobacteria; order Rhodospirillales; family 2-02-FULL-58-16; genus CAJXGZ01. The sequence continues at coordinate 1,955 of CAJXGZ010000369.1, forward strand.
CGGCTTCTTCCGCCGCCTCTTTCAAGGGAAGCTCGCCGCGATGCCGTCCGCCGCCGTAAATGAGCGTCCGTCCGCCAAGGTCCCGGCAAACGGCTGATAAGTGCGCCATGAAGTCCATGGTGCGGCGGCGGGTTTCTTGGTCGCGGAACAGGCCAAGTTCGGGCTGATCGAACAACAGGGAATGCAGCCCCACCACCTTCAGCCCGGCGTCTTCGACAAGCTTGCGGTAAGCGCTCACCTCGGCCGGCGTCAGGCCTTGCCAGGTGTCCTTCCAGACGCGGCTGGGGGCGACCTCCAGCCCCTCCAGGCCAAGGCCGGGCAGTTGGGCGAGTTCGCCCAAGTGATCGTAGGGGCTGAGCGC
>CAJXGZ010000370.1 GCA_913053795.1 uncultured Rhodospirillales bacterium
AATCATAACCGCCGTCAGCGGGTGAGTCCTTTCAGCAGGTTCCTCAGGGCGTCCTTTGGTTTTTGCGGCTGGTTTTGCGGCTGTTGGGGCGGCGGCGGCGGCTCCGCGCTTGCCGGCGCTTGCGCCGGCGCTTGTGACTGGGGCTGCGTCTGAGTTTGGGTTTGAGTCTGGGGTTTGCCGCCGCCGGTCAGGCCGGGCGCGATTTTTTCGAGCAAGCCGCCCAATCCCTTCTTTTGGAGTTTTTTGTCCAGTTTATCGATATTCTTTTGAAGCTTCTTGCCCAAGGAGCCGGGAAGGGCGACGCCGCCCCCCGGCAATTTGGCGATGTCCAGGATGACGTTGGGGGCGTCGATGCTCCCCCTGATTTTAAAGGGCAGGGCTGATGGCGCCTTGGTCTTCTTGGCGATCAGGGCGGCCAAGGTGTTTTGCGACAGGCTGACCTCGCCGACAACGTCCATTTTCCAGTTGGGCAGGTCGATATCGCCCTTGGCGCCGCCATTGCCGATTTTTGAAATCAGTTTAATGTCCTCTGAACGCACCACGCCCTTTTTGATGTTAAAGGTGGACGTGATGTCGGCCAGCGGGGCGCCGCCGCCGCCCAGTTGGTTCAGCGCGACGAACAGGCCCAGCGCCGTGCCGGCCGCCTTTTTATTGACGGCCACGTTCCTCATGGCCACGGACCCGTCGCCGTTAAGGGCCGAAATCATGCCGTCGACGCTGCGTCCCGTGGTGGCGAGGTTGAGGCGCATATCCATGCCGCCTTCCGCCATGGCCTTTCCGGAAACGGCTCGAAGCGCCTTGCCCAGGTTCATGCCGCCGAGGGTGAACGAGGCCTCGGCGCGGGGCGTGGCGGCGGCGTGGACGGTGGCGGCGCCGTCAAACTTGCCGCCGAACAGAATTCCGGCGAGCCGGGCGAAATTAAGGACTCCCTTGTTCACCGTGGCCGCCAGATCGGCGTTTTCGAGCTTGTATTTCCGGTAAGAGACGGCGGCCGCCTTGAGCTTGATCCGGGCGTCAAAATCCCGAAGCGCCGAAAGGTCTATGGGATCGGTGGACCAGCGCTCCTTCGTCGCCTGGGCGGCGCTCCTGAAAGGAAGCGCGGTCGTTGGCGGTGCCGGTCCCGGCCCAAGAACAGGCCACGAAGCGGGAATAATTCTTGGTTTGCCGCCGAAAGCGGGCCCCGGAAGACGGAGCGCGGCCGTGCGCTTGGCCGGCAGCAAGCGGTCAATGACGATCTCCCCGGTCTGGAGGTCGGCGGTGATATTCGGACGGGGACCATCGAGACGCGCCTTGAGCAAGCCGGAAACGGCGATGGCGCCGACGCTTCCTTTTACGCCATCAAGGGAGACCGATTTCGTATCGGCGCTGATGGAAGCGGAGAGGTTGAGGCCTCCGAACTTGCCCTTGGGAGCGAAATCGACGCCAAAAGCCTGGAGAAGCAGGGGCAAATTCGGGTGCTTGGCCTTCAAGGCGCCGTCGAACCCTCCCACCAGCGGCAACAAGGACAAGGTTCCGTTGACGGAAAAATCTCCGCCTCCGGCGTTGAGGTTAACGTTGATGGAGGGCTTTAGCACGGAGCCGTTGATCAGGCCCTTCAAGGTGACCGTTCCCAGTTTTTTCGCGTTCAAGGGAAACGCCGCCCCGGCCAGCTTGAAGAGGCGCGAAACGTCCGGCATGCGCGCCTGGATGTCGATGTCCTTCATTTCGGAAAGACCGCCGATATTGGAAATCTTGCCGCTGATCAAGGCCGAGGCGCCGGCCAGTTTGTTGACGCTGGCCCTGCGCACGTCGAGGTCGCCGTTGAACAGGGTGGCGTCAAGCACGGCGTCCTTGATCGAGGTTCCCTTGTATACCAGGGTTTTCACATGGGCCATGAGGTTGGCGTCGAAGGAATTGAGAACGCTAAGCACTCTCAGCGGGTTTACGTTTTTTTGCTTGTCTTTCTTGGGCTTCTTCTTGGCCGCCTTGTTGGGCGCGCCGCCGTCTTTGGTCCTGGCCGTCTTGGCCACCTGGGCCGTCTGGGCCGTCTGGGCCGGTTTGGCGGCGGAAGGTAAATAGGCGTCCAAATTGATGCGGTCCAGCGTCAGCTTGGCGCCGAAGGAGGGCCGGGCGCGGAGCGCCACGGTGACGCCGCCGGTCAGTTTTGAGCTATCAAACTTGACGTTCATTTCGCCGAATTGGACATGATCGGATGTCGCCACGATCTTGCCGGCCAGGGTCATCTTGCGCAGACGGTCGTTGGGGACGTCTAGTTTTTTGACGTTGAGCCAACTTAAGAACTTGCGAAGGTCGTTGACGTTGGCCT
>CAJXGZ010000371.1 GCA_913053795.1 uncultured Rhodospirillales bacterium
GGGTGGATGGTGCAGGCCCGCCGGAGAGGTGGTGAATATTTCGACGCCGCTCTCGCTTACACCGACCGTATGTTCGAACTGGGCGGACAGGGAGCGGTCGCGGGTGACGGCGGTCCAGCCGTCGGATTTTATCTTCACCTGCGGTTTGCCGAGATTGATCATCGGTTCGATGGTGAAGAGCATTCCGGGACGCATCTCGATGCCCTCGCCGGGGCGCCCATAGTGCAGAATATTCGGCCGGTCATGAAACACCTGCCCGATGCCATGACCGCAAAAGTCCCTGACCACGCTGCAGCGTTCAGGCTCTACATAGGCCTGGATTGCCGCGCCGATGTCGCCGATGTGATTGCCGGGTCTGACCGCCGCGACGCCGCGCATCAGCGATTCATAAGTCACGGCGATCAGCCGCTCCGCCGCGCGCGATATCTTGCCGATCGGATACATGCGGCTGGAATCGCCATGCCACCCGTCGAGGATCAAGGTGACATCCACATTGAGAATGTCGCCTTCCTTAAGGACGCGCTCGCCCGGGATACCGTGGCACACGACATGGTTCAGCGATGTGCAAATGGATTTGGTGAAGCCGCGATAGTTGAGCGGCGCCGGGATCGCGCCATGGTCCATGGCATATTCAAATACGAAATCGTCAAGCGACTGGGTCGTAATACCCGGCCTGACCTCCGCCACCAGCAGATCCAGCACGCGCGCCGTCAACTGGCCGGCCCGGTGCATCGCGTCGAAGGCGTTGGCATCGTAAATTCTGATTTTGTTGTCCGGCCTTGCGGCGCGGGCAAGTTCCAGATCGGACATGAGGGTCCGCCTCCTCTCATGCGGTTCGTTTCTGATTTACGGTGAATAGCGGGAATGCGCAACAGGCGTGGCCGGTGCGCCGGGCCTGGATCATCGCGAAATTCCTTCGGTGAGGTGTATCCGCCGCGAGACTTCGATACCCACGGGCGCCAGCTCGCAGGCATAGGCGAGGGCCTCGACACCGGCCCTGGCAGCGGCGTCGAAGGCCGCGCCATACGCGGGGTCGATATCGCGGGCGAGCGAAAAGTCCGCCGCGTCCGCCCGCTGCACCAGATAGACCATCACCGCGCGATGGCCCTCGGCCACCATGGCGGACAGCTCGGCAAGATGTTTTGCGCCGCGCGTGGTCACCGAATCGGGGAATTCGGCCAATCCGGGTTCTCGCATCAGATGAACGTTTTTTACCTCGACATAACAACGCGATAAATCATCTTTCTCGAGTAAAATATCAATACGGCTGTTGATCCCGTATTTTACTTCCCGGCGCATCTCGGGATAGCCGGATAATTCATTGATAAGTCCGGAAGAAATGGCCTCGGCCACCAGCGCATTCGGGTGGCCGGTATTGATGCCGACAAGCGTTGGGCCAGCTCCCATATCGACTTCGATCAGCTCCCAGGAGAATTTGAGTTTGCGCTTTGGATTGTCGCTTTTCGACAGCCACACGGGCGACCCCGGCTCGGCCAGGCCGAGCATGGCGCCGGGATTTGCGCAGTGGGCGGTGATTTCCTCGCCGCTGTCGAGTTTCACGTCGGCGAGGAAGCGTTTATAGCGTTTGATGAGTTGTCCGCGGATGAGCGGTGCCGGAAATAGCATGGCGGGACCATATGGAGCAAAATCATTTGCCGCAAGCTGGCAGGGACGCACATGACATCGTGACCGCGGCGCTGATCGTGATCGGCGATGAAATCCTGTCCGGGCGCACCAGGGACAGGAATATCGGCTATATCGCGGAATATATGACCGAAATCGGCATTCGCCTGCGCGAGGTGCGGGTGGTTGGCGATGTGGAGAATGAGATTGTCGATGCGGTCAACGCCCTGCGCGCCACTTATGACTATGTGTTCACCACGGGCGGCATCGGCCCGACCCATGACGATATCACGTCGGCGGCGGTCGCCATGGCCTTCGGCGTTCCTCTGGTCCGCGATCCCGGCGCCTTGGCGCTGCTGCGGGGACATTACAAACCAAAAGACCTGAACGAGAGCAGGCTGAGGATGGCCGACGTGCCGCAAGGGGCCGAGCTGATCGAAAACCCGGTGAGCGCCGCGCCGGGCTATCGGATTGAAAACGTAATCGTCTTCGCCGGTGTGCCCCGGATCATGCAGGCCATGTTCGAAGGCTACCGGGGCAGGCTCAAGGGCGGCCGGCCGGTGGCCGGCGTCACCGTTTCGGCCTATGCCACCGAAGGGGTCTTCGCCGGTCGCTTGGCCGAAATCCAGGCGGCGCACGCCGACGTCGAGATAGGATCATATCCATTCGT
>CAJXGZ010000372.1 GCA_913053795.1 uncultured Rhodospirillales bacterium
GGCATCGCGGCGCAACCTCCTCCTAGCCACGGGACAAGGAGAGACGTCACAATCGCCTCTAGTTGTTCGGATAGGCTCTTAGCCTCCATGTCCTGGTATTGCGAATACGCTTCGGATAAGCCCCATCACAAGACCTACCACGACACCGAATACGGCTTTCCCTTGGAGGACGAACGGGCGCTGTTCGAGCTTCTCTCCCTGGAGCTGTCCCAGGCCGGACTGTCGTGGGACCTGATCCTCAAAAAGCGCCCCACCATGGTCAAGGCCTTCGAAGGCTTCCACGTGGACACGGTGGCCGCCTATGGGGACGCCGACGCGGCGCGTCTGCTGGCCGACCCCGGCATCATCCGCAACCGCCTAAAAGTCGCCGCCATCATCGAAAACGCCAGGCGCCTCAAGGCGTTGCGCCATACCCACGGCGATTTCGCCGCCTGGATCGCCGCCCATCACCCCTTGAACCGCGCCGGCTGGACCAAGCTGTTTAGGCGGACCTTCAAGTTCATGGGCCCGGAGATCGTCAACGAATTCCTCATGTGCATCGGATACCTTCCCGGCGCCCACCGCGATGACTGCCCAGCCTATGAACAAATCGCCAAACTCTCACCGCCGTGGATCGGGGTGGACGCCAAGGTATATGCGGAGAAGCCGCAATAAGAGGGCTTTGCCCCTATTTGAATCCGCGGGCCGGCGTTCACATATGTGTTATCACGCCTCACCGGCCTTTGAATTTGGTGGAGAATCGTGTATACTCTTTTGGTTATTTTCTCTTAGGGAGGTTTTAAGCTATGGTGGGTCCCGAGCCGATTTCCGGCGAACCTTCGATCATTATTCAGTTGAACCGTCAGGACTCTCAGCAAAGAATTCAGAGGCAAGCTGATGAAGCTCCGGCCAATTCCGAGAACTTGAAGTCGCCTACTCAGGCCGAACGGTTGTATGGGGAAAAGGATATCGTGCCGGCTGCGGCTGCGGCTGCGGTTGATGAGGGCGCCGATAGGGAGCCTGAAAACATCGATGCGGATCGTGGCAATGTCACCGAGTCCCGTGGCCAAAACGTAAACCTGCTGGTCTAGAGCATTTCCGGACCAAATTGACCCATTCCGACAGGCCCTTTCGGCCCATGGCTGCGTCAAGCGCCTTGGCCGTAGACGAACTACGCCTGGCGGCCCTTTCCTTGCCATGAACCAAAATTGCTCTGACGGAATGGGTCAATTTGGTCCGGAAATGCTCTAAGCGCCCGGGCGCCAACGCCCTTAAATTCTGTTTATTCTTTGATCGCGCGTTGTTTGGCGTTGTTTTTATTGCCGCTAACTCTGTAAAACTTCCTATAATACATAATAATAGGTATAACATCATAATTCATGTGGGCTGTACTCCCTTTATGTCCATGCATGTTTCTGGGCGCGATTCTGGCGGGCGAAGAAAGCAGGAAATGAAAAAGACGCTTTACATACACCTCCGGGTAGGATACCTACCCATTCAGGGAGGGGCAGGCCCATGCCGAAAAAAACACACAACGCAATTAGAATTGTCGTCGCGGACAAATCTCCATTGGTGCAAACCGGACTTTCAGACTTTTTTGGCGGCGATGACCGTTTTGACCATATTTCCACCGTTTCCGACGGGACGGAGTTCATGGAAGCCCTTGAGACGCTGCAATTTCATATCGCCGTCATCGGCTGGGATATGCCCGGGCGCAACGGCAGGGAAATCCTTCAGGCCGTGCGCAAGCGCGCGAACCCTCCGCGCATCATTATTTACACCGGAAATTCGGCGCCCGATATTCCCCGCCAAGCCATGCAGTTGGGGGGCGCCGGGTTCTGCTCCAAGAGCGATTCCATGATCACCCTGATGGAGACCGTCGTCGCCGTCTCCGAGGGCCGTATGGTTTTCCCCTTCATGGACGTCAGCGCCGCCGGCGCCGATCCCTTCGGCACCCTGACCGCCCGCGAACAGGAGTTGCTGGCGGCGCTTTCGCACGGCAGCACCAACGCCCAGATCGCCAAGGAGTTGGATATTTCCCTCAACACCGTTAAGTTCCATTTGAAAAATTTATTCTCCAAGCTGGCGGTGAAAAACAGGGCCGACCTTTTAAAAGAGCTGGACTCCTTATACGAACGGATGGCGGGTGCGGCGCTCGGCATGGTACGCGAACTGCGCGGACAGCTTCGCGAACTGGTGCGAAGGCCGATCTTTACCGACCCGACGCGGTTCATGGAACAAAACCGCATGCGCATAGACGAGCTTTCCACGCGCATGATAAACGGCGTAAAACGCAACCGTCTTGAGACC
>CAJXGZ010000373.1 GCA_913053795.1 uncultured Rhodospirillales bacterium
CTTTCGGCGGTGCATCAGTTCGTGCGCATCGGCCGCCACGCCATGATCGGCGGCATGACGGGGGTGGAGAACGACGTCATCCCTTACGGCTCGGTCATCGGCAACCGCGCCCGCTTGCAGGGACTCAACGTGGTTGGCCTGAAGCGCCGCGGCTTTGACCGCGAGACCATCCATGCGCTGCGCAACGCCTACCGCCTTTTGTTCGCGCAGGAAGGCACCATGGCCGAGCGCCTGGAGGACGTCGCCGAGCTACTTAGCGGCGTCGAGCCGGTGATGGAAATCGTCGACTTCATCCGCGCCGTTTCCTCGCGCGCCATCTGCCAGCCGAACCTGGAAGATGCCGCATAAACCGGTCCCTAAACCGCCACTAGGAATCCTCGCCGGAGGCGGCGACCTCCCCAGGCGCATTATCCAGGCGTGCCGGGACCAGAACCGCGAATTCTTCGTCATCGCCTTCAAGGGCCAAACGCCCAAGGAAACCGTCTTTTCCGTTCCTCACGCCTGGGTCAGGCTGGGAGCCGCCGGCAAGACGGTGGACCTGTTGCATGAGGCGGGCGTCAAGGATCTGGTGATGGCCGGCCGCATCCGCCGCCCCTCCATCGCCGCGCTCAGGCCCGACGCCTGGGCGGCCCGGGTTTTCGCCAAGGCGGGAGTCAAGGCGTTGGGCGACGATGGCTTGCTGTCCTCCATCGTCAAGGTGCTTGAAAAGAAGGAGGGGTTTAGGGTGGTTGGCCCCGACGCCCTTCTGCCTGATCTCTTGGCCCCTGAGGGCGTCTTGGGCGCCGTGGAGCCCGATGACGTGGCTCTTGCCGATATCCAAAGAGGCGTTGAGGTGGCGCGCGGCGTCGGCGCTCTCGACGTTGGACAGGCGGCGGTGGTCCAGCAAGGCTTCGTCCTGGCGGTGGAATCGGTGGAGGGAACCGACGCCATGATCGCCCGTTCCGGCGAAATGCGCCGTCAGGGCGCCCCTGGCGGCGTTGTCGTCAAGGTCAGCAAACCGGAGCAGGAAAAGCGCGCCGACCTTCCCACCATCGGGCCATCCACAATTAAGGCCGCATCCGCCGCCGGGCTGAGGGGAGTCGCCGTTGAAGCCGGCGGCGCCCTGATCATCGACAGGGAAGGGGTGGTAAAAGCAGCCGACGCAGCCGGTATATTCGTTATGGGCGTGAAGGTAGTGGAGGAAACGTGAGCGCCCCTCCTGCTCCGCCGATGGTCTTTGTCATCGCCGGCGAGCCTTCGGGCGACGCGCTGGGGGCGCGCCTGATGGCGGCGCTTAAGGAGCGCGCCACGGGTAATATAAACTTTTCAGGCGTTGGCGGCCCCTTGATGGAGGCCGAGGGACTGTCCAGCCTGTTCCCGATGTCTGATTTGTCCCTCATGGGCTTTGTTGAGATATTGCCGCATATTCCAAAATTGAGGCGGCGCATAAATCAAACCGTTCGGGAAGTTCTCAAGTTAAGGCCGTCTGTATTGGTCACCATCGATTCTCCGGGGTTTAACTTGCGCGTCGCCCGGCGCCTGAAGGGGAGGGGCGTTCCCCTGGTTCATTACGTCGCGCCCTCGGTGTGGGCGTGGAAGCCCGGACGCGCCCGCAAGGTCGCCGGTTTTCTCGATCATATGCTGGCGCTGCTTCCCTTCGAGCCGCCCTATTTTGAAAAAGCCGGACTGCCTTGCACTTTCGTCGGCCATCCGGTGCTGGAGACCGGCGCCGGAGACGGAGAGGCCTTTCGCCGCCGTCACGGCATTGGCCAAGAGGAAACCTTGATCTGCGTGCTGCCGGGAAGCCGCCGTGGCGAGTTCAAGCGCCTGCTTCCGGTTTTCGGCAAGACCCTGAAGCTGTTGGCGGCGGCAAGAAGCAACATGAGGGTTGTTGCGCCCGTTGTCGACGGGGCTAAGGCGGATGTCGCCGCCGCCGCCGCCAATTGGACGTTTCCGGGGCCGTTTCCGGGACCGTCTCCGGGGCCGTCTCCGGCGTTGATCCTTGAGGGCAATGAGGAAAAAATGGACGCTTTCGCCGCCTCTAACGCGGCGCTCGCCGCCTCGGGCACGGTGTCCCTGGAATTGGCCATGGCCGGAACGCCCATGGTGATCGCCTACAAGGTGACCCCCTTTAGCGCCTGGTTGGCGAGGCGGCTGATCCGGGTCAAGTTCGCCAGCCTGGTGAACATCATCCTGAACCGCATGGCTATACTTGAATTTCTTCAGGAGGATTGCCGCCCCGAACCGCTGGCGCGAGCCCTTGAGAATCTATTGTGTGATGAAAAGGCGCGCGCCGCCCAAAAGTCGGC
>CAJXGZ010000374.1 GCA_913053795.1 uncultured Rhodospirillales bacterium
CCGATGCGATATCGGCGGTGATCATCATTCTCTCAATGACGTCACGGTTTTTCCTGGCGCTTTTGTGGCCCTGCATTGCGGCGAGTTTCCACCACATGAGCGCCGATGTATAGCGCCGGGGCGCGCCATCGCCGTTGGCGTACATGACGCCGAGATTGTACTGGGCGGCGGCGTCCCCCTGCTCGGCGGCGAGGAGGAACCATTTGAAGGCTTTCTCTATATCCCTGGGGACGCCGCGTCCCTTGCCGTATATGACGCCGAGATTGTACTGGGCGTCGGCGTATCCCTGCTCGGCGGAGAGGAGAAACCATTTGAGGGATTGTTTATTGTCCTTGGCGACTCCTTGTCCGATGCCGTACATGACGCCCAATTTATATTGGGCGGCGGAGTTCCCTTTATCGGCGACAAGCCGGAACCATTTGACGGCTTCCTTGTAATCTTGCTTAACGCCCCGTCCGCTGAGATGCATCAAGCCCAAATTGTACTGGGCAACGGCATTTCCTTGTTCGGCAAGGGGCCTGAATTCCTGTAAAGCGGCGGCGTAGTCTTTTTTCTTGTAGGCCAGCACGCCTTTCTGCAATTCCGCGGAAAAGGCGGAATTGCCGATCAGCATAAACAGGAGAAGAATAGGAAAAAGCCGTCGATGCATTCCTTACTCCATTTCCGGGGCCTCTATTTCCGCGGCGCGCTTCGGGCGCGAGCCCCGGGCGCGAGCCCCGGGCGCAGTATACATAATATTTTTATATCATTGGGAGTGGAGTCAATACCGTCCCCCTTTTTTTGGCGTTTATTGCGCGGCGTTTTGTTTCATATGTTTGTTGTGCTTGCGCCAGCGGGCGACGTTCTTGCCGTGCTCCTCCAGGGTGCGGGCGAAGACGTGGCCGCCGGAGCCGTCGGCGACGAAGTAGAGGTCTTCCGTCTTTTCCGGGTCCAGGGCCGCAGCGAGGGAGTCCTTGCCGGGGTTGCAAATGGGTGACGGGGGAAGCCCCTGGATCAGGTAGGTGTTGTACGGCGTCGGCTTTTTCAAATCGGCGCGGCTGAGGGGGCGGCCCAGCGCCGCCTTGCCTTTGGTCAAGCCATAGACCACCGTCGGATCAGACTGCAGGCGCATGCCTTTATTGAGGCGGTTGATGAAGACTCCGGCGATGCGGGCGCGCTCGTCGGCGCGGGACGTCTCCTTCTCAATGATGGAGGCGAGGATCACCGCTTCCTGGGGCGTCTTGAAGGGCAAGCCGTTGGCGCGGGCGCTCCACAGGGCGGACAACTCCTGGGACATGGCCGCCGCCATGCGCTTGAGCAAGCCGCTGCGTTTGTCGCCGTAGGAAAAATGATAGGTTTCAGGCAAAAGTGCGCCTTCCTTGAACGGCGGCGTCTCTTGGTTGGCGTCCACGGCGTCGCCATCCAGGCCCTCGGTGGCTTGCAGTTGCGCCAGAATTTGCGCGGTGGCGAGGCCCTCGGCGATGGTGAGGCGGCGGATCACGGTGCGCCCGCTTTGCATAAGCTCCACGACTTCGCGGGGGCTGGCCCCGGCGGCGAAGGCGTACTCGCCGGCCCTCAGCGCCTTGTCGGCGCCGAGGAGCCGGGCGCCGTAACGGAAAATAAAAGGATCTGAAATCACCCCGGAGCGGGCCAAGGCGTCGGCGATGCCGCTAAAGCCGGAGCCGCGCTGAATAATGACGGTGGTTTCGGCGCGCAAAGGCCCCGGCTGCATGAACTTGGCGTAGCCCCACCAGGCGGCGGCGGCGCCAAGAACCAGGGCGAGAAGGCCAAGAAGGAAAACGGCGCGCGCGATTTTGCCGCCCATGACGCGCGGTTAATCCACCGGCTTGAAAACAAGGGAGGCGTTGGTGCCGCCGAAGCCAAAGGAGTTGGTAAGCACGGCGCGGACCTTGCGCTCCTTGGCCTGGTGGGGAATCAGATCCAAATCACAGCCCTCGGACGGGTTGTCCAGATTGAGCGTCGGCGGAACCACGGAATGGTTCATGGCGAGAATGGAGTAAATGGACTCAACGGCGCCGGCGGCCCCCAAAAGATGCCCGATGGCGGACTTGGTGGAGGACATGGAGATTTTATAAGCGGCGTCGCCGAAGGCGCGCTTCACCGCCGCCAGTTCGATCTCGTCGCCCAGCGGCGTCGAGGTGCCATGCGCGTTGACGTAGTCGATGTCTTCCGGGTTCATCTTGGCCCGCTTCAGCGCCATCCGCATGCAGCGGTAGGCGCCGTCGCCGTCCGATGCGGGAGCGGTGATGTGATGGGCGTCGCCGGACATGCCGTAGCCGACCACTTC
>CAJXGZ010000375.1 GCA_913053795.1 uncultured Rhodospirillales bacterium
CATCACCACCGGCACCGCCTCTCCCGGGGCGCGGCCGCGTTGCAGCACCGCCTCCATGGAAATGTCGTTATCGCGTAGAACATCAGCGACGTCGGCGAACACGCCGGGGCGGTCAAGGGCCATCAGCCGGATGTAATAGGCGCCCCGGCGGCTCTCGGGCGGGGCCGCCTTGAAGGGCTCCATATCCTTGACCGGCAAGGCGAAAGTGGGAACCCGGGCGCCGCGCGCGATGTCGATCAAGTCGGCCACAACCGCCGAGGCCGTCGGCCCGGCGCCGGCGCCGCGGCCCTCGTACATGGTGGTGTCGATGAAGTCGCCGTCGACGACGACGGCGTTGAAGACATCCTCGATATGGGCGATCGGCGCGGCCAAGGGGACCATGCAGGGGTGGACGCGCTGCTCGACGCCGTGCTCGGTGCGGGTGGCGATGCCCAGCAGCTTGATGCGGTAGCCCAGTTCCTCGGCGAACTGAATGTCCAGCGGCGAGATGTGGCGCACGCCCTCAATATGAACGGCCTCGAAATCGAGCCGGCAGCCAAAGGCGACGCCGGCCAGGATAGCCAACTTATGAGCGGTGTCGACGCCGTCCACATCGAAGCTGGGATCGGCCTCGGCGTAGCCTTTTTCCTGGGCCTCGGCCAGCACGTCGTCGAACTTGCGCCCGCTTTCGCGCATGGCGGTGAGGATGTAGTTGCAGGTGCCGTTCAATATCCCGTAGACGCGCGTAATCTTATTGGCGAGCAGGCTTTCCCGAATGGTCTTGATCGCCGGAATGCCGCCGGCAACCGCTGCTTCGAAACTGAGCGCAACACCCTTTGCGTCGGCCAGCCGGGCCAATTCAACCCCGTGGTGAGCGAGCAGCGCCTTGTTTGCGGTCACCACATGCTTGCCCGCCTTCAGGGCCGCTTCGACGGAGGCTTTGGCAACGCCGTCCTCTCCGCCGATCAATTCAACGAAGACATCGATGTCTTCCGATTTCGCCAGGGCGACAGCATCATCGAACCATTCATAGGGCGAGATATCGATGTCGCGGTTTTTCCTCCGGGAGCGGGCCGACACGCCGCCAACTTCAACCGCGCAGCCTGTACGCGAGGCAAATCTCTCGCCATGCATGGCGATGAGTTTGAGGGCGTCGATACCGACTGTGCCAAGACCGGCAATGCCAAGTTTCAGGGCTTCGCTCATTATGCCAGATTAAATCCTAGTGCGTTCAATTACGTGAGGATGCAAGGGGAATCACGTTGTGCATCGATTCAAGCGGTTCAGACAGGAATTTCCTGATGCTGCGTCCCGCCTGCCGGATACGCTGCTCGTTCTCGACCAGGGCGATGCGCACATAACCTTCTCCGAATTCCCCAAACCCGATTCCCGGCGATACCGCGACATGGGCCTTCTCGAGCAGCAGCTTGGAAAATTCCAGGGAACCGATCCGTGCATATGGCTCGGGGATCGGTGCCCAGGCGAACATGGTGGCCGGCGGCGCGGGAATAGACCACCCGGCGCGCCCCATTTGCTCGATCAGGCAATCCCTGCGCACCTTATATACCGCACGAATTTCATCCACGCACTCCTGCGGCCCGTTGAGCGCCGCCGCCGCCGCGACCTGAATCGGCGTAAACGCGCCATAATCCAGATAGGATTTGATCCGGGTCAGGGCCCCGATCAAGGTCTTATTGCCGCTGGCGAAACCGATCCGCCATCCAGGCATATTGTAGGTTTTGCTCATGGAGGTAAATTCGATGGCGATTTCGCGCGCTCCGGGCACCTGCAGGATCGATGGCGGCGGCGGTACATCGAAATAGATTTCGGAATACGCCAGGTCCGACAAAATCCAGATTTCATGGTGACGGCAAAAATGAAGCTGTAACTGTTCGCGGAATTCTGAGGGTATTTTGCGGAGGGCTTTGACGAATCCCTGGTAGGTTTTGCCTGGACGCAACCACTTCGGAAACATTTCCACCAGAGACTGGCGGGCATAGGTAAAACGATCTTTCAGACTCGCCGAGGAATCATAGGCCATTAAAATCGCTTGAAAAATGACCGTCTGTAATGCCCAGCGTTTCTTACGCGCGTTGCCGAACTGAGAAAAAAGGGGGCCATGAGAAAGACTTCCATGGCTTGACGTAAAGCTTGCCGATAGGTAGGCGCACCGACTCTGTTGGGCTGTTCTTTCGTGAACATAATGAACCTCCATGTTCTTGATGTTGTTAAGCCGCGACAATAACACCATCGGCAAGAAGGCCGTATTTCCTTTTATATCAATCATTT
>CAJXGZ010000376.1 GCA_913053795.1 uncultured Rhodospirillales bacterium
TTTTCATGGCGTCTTGAACGCGCGACAGATGGCCGCCGGAGATGTGGCCGGTTTCGTGAGCGATGACGCCGATGACCTGGCCGGCATGCTTGCTTCGCATTAACAGGCCGGTGTTGAGGAACATCTTCTGTCCGCCGGCGACAAAAGCGTTGAGGGTTTTGTCATTAACGAGATAAATATTAATAGCAGAAGGATTAAGGCCGGCCGCTTTGAACAGTGGCGCGGCGTAGGCGCGGATGGTATTTTCAATCTCGGCGTCGTGAATAAAGGAAAGCCCTTTCGCTCCACCCGCTTCACCGTCGACGGATTTGACGAAAGCCAGAGCGAAAAAAACGAAAAAGACAGCGAGATTGAGAATGCGTTTATTCAAAGCTTTAAAATTCATGGTTGGTAAACAGCCTAATAGCGGGCGCCGTTGGCGTCAATTCGTGGTTTTCACCTTGCTTCTTCTGCTTAGCGCCTGTGACCTTGGCAAGGACTTCAGCGATTTTGCGAAAGGCCTTAGACAATCGAATAATCCGGATCCCACGTTGGGCGCCAAACTGGTCATGGGCGGCATCGCGGCCGACGCGCCGCGCGCCGTTCAGGCCGGACGCGCCGTTCTGATCGAAGGCGGCAACGCGGTGGATGCGGCGGCGGCCATGTATTTCGCCTTGGCGGTCACCTTGCCGTCTTCGGCCAGTCTTGGCGGCGGCGGCGTTTGCTTGGTTCATGACGGCTTTTCCGGAAAAACCGAAGCCATCGATTTCCTGGCGCGTTCGCCGAAATCCATTTCGGCCACGGCTGAGCGTCCCAGCGCCGTTCCCGGCAACGTCCGCGGGTTCTTCGCCCTTCACGCCAAGTACGGCCGCCTGCGCTGGGCCAGGATCGTGGCCCCCGCGGAAAAGCTGGCCCGCTTCGGCTTCCCGGTTTCGCGCGCACTCGCTAAAGATATTGCGAAGATGGAGGAGGCCCTGGCTGCGGAGCCCTCGGTGCGGTCCGTTTTCGCTGGGACCAGCAGGACCGGGATGCTCAAGGAGGGCGATACCCTGACTCAATTGGATTTGACGTCGGTTTTGGGAAGGCTTCGCAGCTTGGGTCCCGTTGATTTTTATAGCGGCGCGACGGCGCGCAAGCTAGTCCAGGCGGTGAACGAAGCCGGCGGCTCACTGAGTTTCAAGGACTTGAGCGGCTTCAAACCAAAATGGCTTCCCACCCTTTTTGTCCCCTTCAAGGGCATGAAGACCCACTTCTCGCCCCCACCCGCCGCGGCCGGCGTGGTGGCCGCGGAAATGTGGAGCATGCTCACCCTCGACAAACGTTACGAGGATGCGGAGCCTGAAGAAAAAAACCACCTGATCGCCGAGGCCGCGTACCGCGCCTTCGCCAGCCGGGAGCAATGGATGCGCGATGACGGAAGCAGCTCCGTGGATGTGAATAAGCTGGCCACGCCTCCGCGCTCGGAGAAGATGATGTCGGGATATCGCAGCGGCGGCCATACGCCCATTAAGCCTAAGCCGGGCGGGCGCCCGGAAAACCCGTCCGCCACCAGCCTCGCGGTGATTGACGAGGACGGCTACGGAATCGCCTGCGCCTTGACCATGAACAACCTGTTCGGCGCCGGCCGCGTGGCGGAAGGAACCGGCATTCTTATCGCGGCGGCGCCCGGAAAGGGGGGACGGGGCCCGGCGTCGTTGGGACCGGTCCTGCTGACCGACGACCAAAGGATTTACTTCGCCGGAGCGGCGTCGGGCGGCGTCGCGGCGCCGACGGCGCTGGTGAGCATTCTGGCGCGCACGCAAATCGGCGAAATGCCCCTTGAAGAGGCCATGGCCGTCAAACGGGTGCATCACAGCGGCGCTCCGGACGTGGTCTATTACGAGCAGGGTTTGAAAAACTCCGAGATCAGAAACCTCGCCAAGCGCGGCCACCGCCTCGCCGCCACCAAGGCGCTGGGGCGGGTGAACGCGGTGTCCTGCTTCGAAGGCGTGCCGGACGAGGTGAAGGAATGTGCGGCGCGAACGGACCCGCGCGGCTACGGGATGGCGGTCAACGTGGGTTTTTAGAACGCGTCAGGATTGATAGGAATCATTTGACCGGGATGATTTTGTCCCGTGGCGAGGCGCGCTTCGAAATGCGATGCCCCCATATCGGATAACTGCGCATCGGATGAGGAGCGTAACGATGCCGCCATAGTCTCACATGGGCCAAAGCACCCGGCCGAAGGTGGGGCGGATCGGCCCCTCGGGAGCGTTACGGCGCTTGCCCGATGGTTCCGCATCGCG
>CAJXGZ010000377.1 GCA_913053795.1 uncultured Rhodospirillales bacterium
ACTGCTTGTAGTCCGTGAAATGGGGGGCCGAGGAAATGGAGGCCACCGACTCGCCCTTGCCGAAGACGGACAGCAGGGCGCATTGGCCGGGCTGGTGATCGAAGCCGCCGCCGTTGATGAATTCGATGCGGAAGGTCCTGATGGGACGCGGACCGCCCGTCTCCAGCGTGATGTCCGCGATCCGGGCCATTGCCGGCAGGTAGATATTATCCGTCATAATCGCTCGCTCCATTGACGGTTGCGACGATGTCGATGCCCACCGGGCACTCGGAAACGCAGCGGCCGCAGCCCGTGCATTGGTGTTCGCCGTGGTTCTCGAAGAAGTACTGGAACTTGTGGCAGACCCTTTGGCGCAGGCGCGAGGCGTTGTCGGGCCTTGGGTTGTGGCCGGAGGAATGCATTGTGAATTCCGGGAACTGGCAGGTGTCCCAGGTCCTGACCCGCTCGCCTTTCAGCGGCGCCGAGCTGGACACTTCGTCGTTCATGTCAAAGCAATGGCAGGTGGGGCACAGGAAAGTGCAGATGCCGCACTGGATGCAGGCCTTGGAGCCGTCGTCCCAGAAATCGGAGGCCTCGAACATGCTCCTGAGCTTATCCTCGACGCCCTTCAGGCCGTTGATGGCGCGCTGGGGATGCTTTTCGGCCAAGGCGTGGGCCTTTTCCATATCCTTTTTGTCCTTGGCCGCCGCGTCCTTGAACAAAGCGCCGCCCAGCTTGACGATTTCCTTGCCCTTGCCGGTGAGCGCCTTGACGTAATAGCGGTCCCCCAAGTCGGTCATCTGCGCGTCCATGCCCGCCTCGCCGTGGGGCGAGCCCTCGACGGAAAGGCAGAAGCAGGCGGGAGACGGCGGCTCGTTGCAGGCGAGGCCGACGAAAACGCCCTTATTGCGCCGGGCCCAGTAGTAGGGGTCCTCGAATTCCTTGGAGAAGACGACGTCGGTCAAGGTCAAGCCCTTGGCGTCGCACGCCCGGACGCCGAACACGACGAAGGGATCGGGGTCGGGGATGGTCTGGGTCAGCTCCGGCTGTTGGCCTTTCTCCTGCTTGAAGGAGAACAGGACTTCGCGCTGGGGGAAGACGAGGTTCTTGGGCGAATGGATGGTCCTGGGGAAGTCCAGCTCCGCCTCCTTGGCGTCCTCGACCGCCTCATAGACCCAGCCCTCGTCGCCGAAGGCCGGCGCGTAGACGTTATAAGAGTCCAGCTTGGCCACCCAGTCGCTCAGACGATCTTTTTTAAGTATTTTTTCCATGGTCCTACAACAATGGGCCTTACAGAATATGATCGTTGGGGTCTTCGTCCCTGAAGGACGAGACCAGTGAGGGTTGGTCGGGATCGAGGCCGGCTTGGTAGTCGAACAGCTCAAAGGCCTCTTTCTCCAGCTTCTTGTTCAAAAGGCGCAGCGGGATATCCACCGGGCACACCCGTTCGCATTCGGCGCAGTCGATGCAGCGGCCGACCAGATGGATGGCCCGGACCATGTGATAGCCGAAGTTCTCGGAGGTTGAGTTGGAGCGCTCGATCCACTTGATGCGGTCGGCCTTCTGCTCAGGGGACGTGCCGGGCGTCACCATGAAGGTGATGCTGTCGACCACGCATTCCTCGCAGTAGCACATGGGGCACACCGAGCGGCAGGCGTAGCAGCGCAGGCAGCCGTCCAATTGCTTTTTCCAGAAGTCCCACTTGTCGCCGACGGTGCTCGCCTCCATGGCTTCCAGGGAGTGAAAGGGGTCGCGGCGTTCGCTTTCCACCTTGCCGCCGAAAATCTCGTCGTTGACGTCGGGGTAGGGGAATTTGCACTCCAGGCAACGCTCAGCCATGATTTCCTTGGCCGCAATTTTGACGTCGCCGTCCTTGGTGGCCACCACATAGGACTCATCGCCGTCGTATTCGGCGCTGAGCGGCGTCTTGCCCTTGAGGTGTTTGTTGAGCTTGTTTTCGTCCAAAACGCCGGAGCCCTGGCAAGAGACGCCGATGATGTGGACGTTCTCGCGCTTGAGGTAGTTTTCCTGAAGCAGCACGACGACGGAGCGGGAATCGCAGCCCTTGCAGACGATGCCGATGGGCTTGTCGGCGGTTTCCTTCTTGGCCGCCCTGATTTTTTTCTCCGCCGTCAGATAGAGCGAAAGGTTATGCACGCAGGTGGGGTCCCAGACCAGTTTGTCGACGTCGCCGGCCTCGGCAATGAAGCGGCGGTAGCCGTGCAGCGTGCCGACCCTGCTC
>CAJXGZ010000378.1 GCA_913053795.1 uncultured Rhodospirillales bacterium
GGCGCGCCGGTTGACGACGCGACCCTTTCCGCCAATTCCGGCGATTACCTGGAAAGACATCTTCAGGGCGCAATCAACTGGATTCAAACGAAAAGCCCGGTTGAACTGACCGCCATCGGCATCGGCCACGACGTCTCGCGCTACTACGGGCGCGCCGTCACCATCTCCGACGCCGAAGAACTCGGCGGCGTCATGATGAAGGAAATGGAACAGTTGTTCGAAGAGAAGCGCTAAGTGAATTGGGCGCTCTTTAGCTGATGCTGGCCACGAGTTCCTTGAGCGCTTTTTCCACCTCGGTGAAGACGTCCTCCCAGTGGCCTATGCGGCTTTGGCGGAACAGCCGATCGCCGGGATACCAGGGGCTTGTGCTGGTTTCCGCGCCCCAGCGCCAGCCGGCGGCGAAGGGCAGCAGCACCCACACCGGCTGGCCCATGGCTCCGGCCAGATGGGCCACCGCCGTATCAACGGTGATCACCAGGTCCAACCGCGAGATCGCCGCCGCCGTGTCGGCGAAGTCGTTCAGGCGGTCGTCCAGGTTGATGAAAAAGGCCTTGCCGGCGTTCTCCGCGATTTGCTTGACGGCGCCGCCTTTTTGCAGGCTGTAGAACGCGATGTCCGTCCGGTCCATGAGATGCAGGAAGCTCTCAAACCCGCATGAGCGGTGCCGGTCGTAATCGTTTTTGGCGCTGCCGCCCCAAACGATTCCCACCTTCAGCCGCGTTCCCTTGGGCGCGGAAAGCCGTAAGTCATGGTTATCGGGCGGGCTCAGGTAGGGGACGTTGCCGGGGATCGTTTTCATTGTTGTTCCCATGATTCTGGGAAGGGAGAGCATGGGCGCGTAGACGTCGAAAGGGGGCGGCTTGTCACCGGCCGCGATCACCTTGTCCGCGCCCGGCAGCGTCAAGAACAAGCGCAGGAGCTCGGGCTGGCATTCAATCACCACCTCGCCGCCTTTGTCCTTCACCAACAAGGCGTAACGGGCGAATTGGATCATGTCGCCAAGGGTCTGCTCATGGTGAATGAAAATGGTTTTTCCCGTCAGGCCGAAGCCGTCCCAAATGGGTTCTGAAAACTCGCGCGGCGGGTTGCCGGGCAGCCGCCGGCGCCATTCGAACTCGGCGAAGCCCCTTTCGTAATTGCCGATGCGAAGCAGGCTGAGGGCGTGGTCGTAACGGCAATCCACCATGTCCGGCTTCAAGATCAGCGCCGTCATGAAACAGTCGACGGCGCTGGACGCCTGTCCCAGGTCCCTCAACACCAAAGCCATGTTGTAGGCGGCCTTGGGCGATTTTGGGGCCAGCTTCATGGCCCGCTGGCTGGCGGCCAGGGCGTTTCCAAGCTGGCCCGCGTCCCGAAGGGCGCCGCTAAAATTGGATTGGACGATGGGATCGTCGGGGCGCATGTCCAGAGAGCGCTTATAGCAGCTAATGGCGGCGTCGAGCTTGCCCTGGCCGCGCTCAGCCTCGGCCATGTAATTGTAGGCCTCGACACGGTTAGGGTCCATGGACAGCACTTGGTTATAGCCCCGCACGGCTTCCTCGAAATCGCCGGCCTGTTGCAGCGTCATGGCTTTGTCGAAAATGACGTCAATCTCTTGTTTGCAGTAACTTGAGGACGAAAGATTTTGTCTCGCGGGCGGCTCCGGGATGTCGGCTTGCGCGGAAGCGCTCTTATCCAAGGCGTCGCGCGCGGACGCCTTGGAGTCCTTGGGGGAGTCCTTGGGGGAGTCCTTGGGGGATTTTTTTTCGATCACGGCGTCTTCCCCGGAAACGCCTTCTCCAAGGGCGTCCTTGACGTTGGCCGCGGCGCCCTCCAGCGATTGTTTTTCATTTGGCGCTTCCTTGGCTTTTTCTTCGTAAGCTTTCTTGGCGGCGACGACCATGGCCGGCGTCACCAAATGTTGGGCGGCGTCTTCCGTCGAATCCAGGATTGAGTCTTTCGCCGTCATGCAATCCCCCAGCCGCGGGCCAATCTATAATTAGACCAAGGTCAATCTATAATTAGACCAAGGATTGCAGCAGAAGTCCAACCTCGTCGGGATTTTTAAGCGTAAAATGGGCGGACGTGTTGCGCCTCGCCTCGGGATCTGACTTGTCGCCGACGAAAACGCCGACGCCGCGGCCGTCAATCGCCCGAAAGGCGTCCTCGTCGGTGACGTCGTCGCCAAGATAAATGGGCGTGACGTCCTCGCCGTCCAACGCCAACGCTTCCAACAGCC
>CAJXGZ010000379.1 GCA_913053795.1 uncultured Rhodospirillales bacterium
ATCGTCAGGGTTATTGTTACCGTCGGATTGAGTGTCGCGTCCAAGCAGGGCGCACAGTCGGTACACACAGCCGGCAAAGAAACTGACGGCAATGGCGCCGATGATCCAGGCGCGATGAATTCCCCGCGCATTTTTACAGATGATCCGTCAGCACTTCGATTTTGGGCTCGGGGGCCGCGGCGAGGGCGCCGAAAATCAGCTCGACGTCGTCGACCATGGTGAACAATCCGGCGACGGCGGGATGGGCGAAGCCGCCTGCGACGCAGTGCGCGATCAAATCGCCCAAAGGCCGCCAATAACCCTTAACGTCCACCACCACCACCGGCTTGGCGTGAAGCTGGAGCTGCTTCCAGGTGATCACCTCGAAGGCCTCATCCAGGGTGCCAAGGCCGCCGGGAAGGATGACGAAGCCGTCGGACCTTTCGAACATGGTCTTCTTGCGCTCGTACATGCTGTCAACCACGATCAATTCATCAATGTCGGGCTTGCCAACCTCGTATTGCATGAGGAAATCGGGAATCACGCCGGTGACCTTGCCGCCCGCCGACAACGCCGCCTCCACCGCGGCGCCCATCAAGCCGATGCCGCCGCCGCCGTAAACCAGGCGCAAGCCCCTTTCGGCGGTGGCGCGCCCCAGCCACTCGGCGGCTTCGCGATAGGCGGGATCGTTCCCCGTCTTGGAGCCGCAGAAAACGCAAATGGAAGAGATTTCAGTCATGGCTTTTCATTTGTATCATAGAGGTCTATACCAACGGCCCAAAATAATTGCCCCTTGTGACGGCCCCATGTGACGGCCCCATATGACGGCCTGCGGGGAGCGTTGCGCAGTTTATGCGGGCGTATTAATGTAAATGTTGTTAATTCACGGTGCGCCCGGCTTCGGTCGCGCCAGACACTGGGGAGCGAATTGAACCGTCCACTGCTGTTGACAGGGATCGGCGCCGGAGTCGTCGCCGCCGCCATCGGGTTGAACCTCATCCTCTTGAACGAAGAGGCGGAAGAGACGCCCCTTGCCCAACAACAGGCGGCGCAAAAGGAAGGGGCGGCCGCCATGGCCGTCAAGGGCGGCGTCCCCGAGATCAAGCCAGAGAAGCCCGCCGAGGCGTCCTCTCCGCCCGCGCCGCCCAACTTTGACGTTGCCCGCATCAACCCCAAGGGCGACACCGTCATCGCCGGCAGGGCGGCGCCGGACAGCGCCGTCGCCATCCTCGACGGCGGAAAGGAAATCGGCGTCGTCACCGCCGATAAGCGCGGCGAATGGGTCTTCGTCCCCGATAAGCCGCTGCCCCCCGGAAATCGCTTCCTGAGCCTGGAAATGCGCATCGAGGGACTACCGCCCACGGCCTCCGAGGACGTGGTGGTGGTGGTGGCGCCCGAAAAAGACAAGGACATCGCCGGACGCGAAGCGACAAAGGACTCCCAGGCCCTGGCCCTGTTGATCGCCAAGGACGGAAGCGGCGCCTCCACCGTGATGCAAAAACCATCCGCCACGGAAGAGATGGGCGCCAACGCCCTCGCCGTCGACGTCGTCGGCTATGACGAGAGCGGAAAATTGTTCATCAGCGGACGCGCCGACGCCAGCGCAATCGTGCATGTCTATCTGGACAACAAGCTTCTCGGCCGCGCCGGCGCCGACAGGGAAGGCGCCTGGCGCTTGCGCCCGGCTGAAGCCGTCGCTCCCGGCGACTACGCCCTGAGGGCCGACCAGTTGGACGAAAAGCTCAAGGTGCTGGCGCGCGTTGAGCTTCCCTTCACCCGCGAAGCGGCGCCCAGGGAAAAAGTCGTCTCCGGCTTCTTCGTCGTGCAACCGGGAAACAGCCTGTGGGTCATTGCCCGGAACGCCTACGGCAAGGGCCTGCAATTCTCCGTCATCTATGAAGCCAACAAGGACCAGATCATGGATCCGGACTTGATCTATCCGGGGCAAGTCTTCACTCTGCCGCCAGCGGAATGAGGCGAAATGAGGATGAAGAAGGCATGTCCATTAAAACCTTCATGACGCCCATCAACAGCGCCGGCTTTCCGTTCATCGCCCTGTTCGCGGCGGCTTCCGCCGCGCTTTTCTTCATCGCCCAGCCCCTCGGCTGGATCGGCGCCGCGCTGACCCTTTGGTGCGCCTACTTCTTCCGCGACCCGGAACGGGTGACCCCAATTCAGGGCGGCTTGATTATTTCACCGGCTGATGGCGTTGTCAGCATGATCGAAACAGTTGCTGTT
>CAJXGZ010000380.1 GCA_913053795.1 uncultured Rhodospirillales bacterium
AGGGTGAGCTGCTGCGGCGTGTCCGTGCGGTCATCGGACCCGACATACCGCTTGTCACCAGCATGGATCTGCATGCCAACATCACGCCGCTGGAATTCCAATGCGCCGATCTGATCGAGGTCTTTCGCACCCACGGCTACGAGGGGGCCAGCCTCGGGCGGATCGCCGAGGCCACCGGCGCCAATATCTTCCTCATCAAGGAAGGCGTTTTGCATACGCCGACGCCCGACTGCTTCCTCAACGGCATCACCCGGCGCACGGTTATCGATCTGGCCAAAGCGCGCGGACTTAAAGTAGTGGAGCGCGCCATCATGCCCGATGAGTTGGACAAAGCCACCGAGATATTCCTCACCGGCTCGGCGGCGGAAGTGACGCCGGTAGGCGAAATCGACGGCCACGCCTACGTCCCCGGCGACATCACCAGAACGCTGATGGAAGACTACGGCAAAAAAGTCGGAAAGGTCTGATTTACGGTGCTTTCACGACCTGGTTGCGGCCCTGGCTCTTGGCCTTGTAAAGGGCTTCGTCGGCGCGCTTGAGAATATCCTTTGGCGCACAGCTCCCGTCCCGGGACTCCGTCACGCCGATGCTGATGGTGATCTCTATACTTTCCCCGCCCCCCCCTGGACCGCCCCCTGACACCTTGAAGGGCTCGCCGGCAATAAACCCGTATAACCGCTTGGCCACTTTCATCGCCGTTTTTATGGAGGTGTCGGGCATGATCACTACGAACTCATCGCCGCCATAGCGCGCCGCCATGTCAATGCCGCGCACATTGAGCGCAATGCGCTGGGCCACTTCGCAAAGCACGTCATCGCCCACCGCGTGGCCATGGTCGTCATTGACCTGCTTGAAGAGATCAATGTCGATCATCATTAAGGAAACGGGGTTTCCCGTCTTGGCCGCGCGCCCCATGACCGACTCAAGGTGGGCGGCGAGATAGCGGCGGTTGTGAAGGCCGGTGAGGCTGTCAATAAGGGCCAGCGACAAATTGCGCAAAAAGTTCTCATGCAGGCTGTCTTGGTATCGCTTGCGGCGGACCAGGGTGCGTACGCGGGCCAATAACTCCTGCTCGTCAATGGGGCGCGAAAGGTAGTCGTTGACGCCCAGCTCCATGGCCTTGATCATAAGGTCCAAATCCTCTTCGCCGCCGATCAAGAGGATGGGGATCAAGCGGGTGCTCTCGAGCGAACGCAGTTTCGAGGCCAGCCTAAGGGAGACGTCGCCTTCGCTGGAGAGGCTAATGATAATGACGTCGGCGCCGGCCGCGGCCGCCTCGCCGGCCACATCCCCGGTCCCGCCGATAATGGCGACGGCGTGATTGTCCTTCTTCAGGGTTTCCTTAATGCCGGCGCCCAGCATGGTTCCGTCGTCGACCAGGACGATGAGCGATTCGCGGTCATTGTCAAACTCAAGCTCGTCTTCAGATAGGGAGCCCAGGATTTTCGTGGTCTCCTTGCGCATGCGCCATTGATCCAGCAGCCGCTTCATCCTCACCAAAGACGCGATGCGCGCGAACAGCCTGGCGTCGCTCACCGGCTTGGTCAGGAAATCGACGGCGCCCTCGTTCATGGCGCCGCGGATCAGTTTCAGGTCCGCGCCCGAAGTCAGGGCGATGCGGGGGATACGCAGGCGGCCGCCGCGCAGCCGTTTGAACAGACCCATGCCGCCGATGGCGGCGCTGTCGATGGCGACGACGGCGATGTCGATGTCGTGTTCGGCCTCTAGAATATGCAACGCCTGATCGTCAGAGCGGGCAAACGTAAAGGTGCCGCCGCCGCCGCCGCTTTTGAACAGGGTTTCGATATGCGGATCATCGTCAACGACAAGGGTGTTCGGCATCAGGGATTTTCCGTTGCGCTCATTGGCCGGGATCAAGCTTAAGCCGGTCCGGATAATCGGTAAACACCGACGCCACTCCCCATTCCCTAAGCCGCCCGGCCCGTTTCGGGTCATCGACCGTAAAACAGCGCAGCTCGTAACCGGCCCCGGTAATCTCGGCGGCGACCTGTTCATCGATCAACCGGTCCTTGCAATGCAACGCCCGGCAGTCGTATTCGGCCAGCTTGTTGCGGTAGTTTTTCAGGCTGCTGTACAGGTTCAGCGCGCGCGGAATTTGCGGCGCCTGATCGCGGGCCTGGGCCAGACCGTCCAGATCGAAACTGGATAGCAGGGGCGTCGGCAGGCTGGCCGGCCAGTGCTCCCGAACG
>CAJXGZ010000381.1 GCA_913053795.1 uncultured Rhodospirillales bacterium
TATCAATATCCGGGAGTCGACGGTGCTCGGTTTCGTCGGCGCCGGCGGCATCGGCATCGAGCTTTACTCGTCCATCAACCAGTTTGCCTGGAGTCAGGTCTCGCTGATGCTGGCGCTGATCATGGTTGTCGTGATTGTCAGCGAGTTGGTCTCGGCCACTGTCCGCCGCGCAATTACCTGAGGCGGTGGCAGAATATTTTCGGCTCATGCACGGCCAAATCACCTGATCCTGACCGCCATGCGGCAGTGGCGCAGCTATTCAGGCAAACGGAAAACGGTTACTGTCCGTGACGGTCCGGGGGTCATGCCGAGAATACCGATTATGGTATTGCCGGGCTGCAAACAAGGCCGGTTGCATATGGTCTTTGAGTGAGGACGTTTGATGGATTACGCGAAGAGTTTCTCGAGAGCGCTTCAGGGCATCCGCGACGAGGGTCGCTACCGTGAGTTTGCCGATATCCAGCGGCGCCGCGGTCAGTTTCCCGACGCGCGGCATTTTTCCGCTGACGGCGGGGACGAGGACCGGCGCGAGGTCAAGGTGTGGTGCAGCAACGATTATCTGGCGATGGGCCAGAACCCGGTTGTGATCGCGGCGATGCATGAGGCGATCGACGCGGCCGGCGCGGGCTCGGGCGGCACGCGCAACATTTCCGGCACGACCCATTACCATGTTCAGCTCGAGGCCGAGCTTGCGGATTTGCACGGCAAGGAGGCGGCGCTGCTGTTCACCTCCGGTTACATCGCCAATGACGCCTCGCTGTCGTCGCTTGTGCGGCTGCTTCCGGGCTGCGTGATCTTTTCCGACGAGAAGAACCATGCCTCGATGATCGAGGGCATCCGCCATGGCGGCGGGGCCAAGCATATCTGGCGGCATAACGATCTGGCGCATCTCGAAGAGCTGCTCCGGGCCCATGACGCGGCGACGCCGAAGATCATCGCCTTTGAGTCGGTCTATTCGATGGACGGCAATATCTCGCCGATTGGCGACATCTGCGCCCTGGCGAAGACATACAATGCCCTGACCTATCTCGATGAGGTACATGCGGTCGGCCTTTACGGGCCGCGCGGCGGCGGGGTGGCCGAGCGCGATCGGGTGATGGACCGGGTCGATATAATCGAGGGCACCCTGGCGAAGGGTTTCGGGCTGATGGGCGGTTATATTGCCGCCAGCGCCGATATTGCCGACGCCATCCGCTCGTTTGCGCCGGGGTTTATCTTCACCACGTCGCTGGCCCCGGCGATCGTCGCGGGCGCGCTGGCCAGCGTGCGCTATCTCAAGGAGAGCGGAACCGAGCGCGCGCGCCATCAGGAGCGCGCCATGACGCTGAAGCGCCGGCTCACCGAGGCGGGGCTGCCGGTCAAGGCGAACCCCAGCCATATCGTTCCGCTCACCGTCGGCGACCCGGTGCGCTGCAAGGCGCTGACCGATGCGCTGATGGCGCGCTACGGCATCTATGTGCAGCCGATCAACTACCCCACGGTGCCGCGCGGCGAGGAATGCCTGCGCCTGACGCCCAGCCCGATCCACTCCGACGCGGAAATGGACTATCTCATCGATGCGCTGAACACCCTGTGGGCGGAGATGGACCTCGCGCGTGCCGCATAAGCCGAAAGGCGGTGGGGGAACTTTGGATAGATATCTGGGGTCCAAGCCCTAAAGCATGTGTGAAAAACAACTGTGACAAGTCACCTGAGCGAACAAGACTGGCGGATCGTCAAATCGACGCCGCTATTCGGCGCCCTCCCCGATCAGGCGGTGCGCGAAATTATTCCGCGCCGAGGCCCCAGATCATATGACAAGGGCACATTGCTGTTTCAGCAGGGCGACAGTGCGACCGCCTTCTTCCTCATTCTCGAAGGCTGGGTGAAGATATTCCGTATCACACCGGAGGGATCGGAAGCCGTCATCGGCGTCTTCAGCCGCGGGGAATGTTTTGCCGAAGCGGCTATGTTCCTGGGCGATCAGTATCCGGCAAGCGCGGAGATCGTGACGCCCTCCCGCCTGCTGCGAATCGAGGGTTCGGTTCTGCGCCGCATGATTTACAAGGAGCCCGATCTGGCATTTTCAATGCTGGCCTCTTCCTCGCATCATCTCAAGATGCTGGTCGAGCAGATTGAGGAAATCAAGGTGCTGTCCGGGCCGCGCCGTGTCGCCGATTTCCTCATACGGCTCTGCTCGTGCGATGAGGGGCCCTGTGTCATCG
>CAJXGZ010000382.1 GCA_913053795.1 uncultured Rhodospirillales bacterium
CGCTGGACTGGAAGTCGTCCGCCATCTTGTTCATCAACTGGCGTTTTTCCTCCTCAGCCCGTTTTTCGGCCTCTTTCCGCTCGGCCTCCATGCGGACCCGCTCGACGGCGTTTTGTTTGAACACCTGGACGGCCTCGGCCATCTCGCCGATTTCGTCCTTGCGGTCCTGGGCGGGGACCTCCACCTCCAGGTCGCCGCCGGCCAAGCGGCCCATGGCGCCTGTCATCTTGACCACCGGCACGACGATGGAGCGGGCGGTGAGAATGGCGATCACGGCGCCGGCGATAACGCCGATAAAGAGAAGCGCCCACTGCAAGGTCAACAGATTGCTGGTTTCCTTGGCGCCCGCGGCGGCGTCGTTCTCAAGAAGTTTCTTTTGATTGTCCACCATGCCGCCTCGCCGGGCGCCGTCTTCTCCCTTGGGGCCAAGGAGGGCGGTCATAAGCTTGCCGGCCATGGGGGCCGCCTCGGTGACCAGAAGATAGTTGGCCATGTTCCATTTCTTGGAGCCGCGGATTTCGAACATCCTGGGCGGCAGGGCGGTGAACCCGGCGCGCTTTTCCTTGAAGACGTTGAAGGCGCTCTTCTGCTTGGATCTCAATAAAGAGGCCGCCTTTTCCAAATCGGCGAAGCGCCGCTCGTTCTTGTCCCACAGCTTATTGTAATTGGCGGTGAACTTGGCGTCCCCCGTCAACAGGTAGGCGCGGATATTGGCGAGGCTCAATCCCAACGTGCCCCGGACATCGGCCATCATGCCCAGAAGTTTGAGCCGCTTGGCGCCTGCGCCTGGACCGCCGGCGGCGCCTCCGCCTGCGGAGGCCAGCTCCAGATCGATCATCTTGGTGATGTTGGCCACCATCACGGCGGCGAGCGGGGCGGCGTCATTGACCAGAATCTTTGTCGCCGGCTGTTCGTCCGGCGTATGGGCGACGGCCTCGACCTTGGCCTGGGCCTCGGAAAATTCATCAAGAATGGCTTTGAATTGTGACCACTCCTCGACGTTTTTGGGGTTGGTCCAATTTTTTGAAAGGACGTCCATGATTTGGCGCGTCTCGTCTATGTCCTTCCAGACGGTGGCGCGTTCGGTCTTAAAGGCGGTGTTGTCGGTCAGCATCCAGCCGCGAAGGGCCGCCAGGGAGGCGTTGATGTCGTTGGTCATGCGGGCGCTGGCTTGCGACGTCGGCGTGCGCAGGTTGACGATGCGGTCTGTGCCTTCCTTGATGGAGTCAACCTTCCACAAGGTGGTTCCGATGGCCGCGGCGAGCATAACGACGATGGCTGCGAACCCGAGATACATGCGATGGCTGACTTTAAGGTTTTTCATAACTCAACTCCATTTAATGACCCGCACTCGAGCAAAATACGCCTAAAAAATTTCAAGCATTAATAGATGTAAGTAGCGGCGCGTCAAATTTCATCATTTTTTTAATAGCGGCTTTATTTATAGCGACGCCGTCGTGGCCACCGAGACATTCAAGACGATCACCCCGTCAAAAAGAGGAAAAGGCCGATGATGCCGAACCGCCGCGCCATGGCTTCGCACCCCTTGATGCGGTGAATGCCCAGCGACATGGCCGAGGTCAGAACGGTGAGCAAAATGAGGATCAGCGGCGAGCCGTTGACGAAATCCGAAAGCCAGCATCCACAGTTTTCCCTTCGCCATGAAAGTCCCCTCGCTCTATGCTGCCAGCCTCATATTAGCGGTGCGCCGCCTTGGCTGACCGGCAAATGACCAATCTGCTATCCCTCAAGGACAAACCGGTGGAAGAAACAGAATCTCAACGCCCCAGCCTGGCAAGCGAATTCATGAGGCGCATTCAGGCCTTCTTCGGCCTGAGGCGTGAAAAGTCATGAAAAATCCCGGCAAGGCGCCGGACAAGGCCGAACAACGGCGCAAGCGGCAAGCCCGCGCCTTGCGCCGGAACCTCAACAAAAGAAAACAACAGGCCGCCGTCCGCGCCAAAGAGAAATGCGCGGCGAAATAATTCAAACTTCAGTTTCCGCCTCGAAGATGCTAGGACACTTCTGAAAATTCTGGGACCTCTTTTTATGGATCAAATTCGCATCCACGGCGGTCAGCCGCTGCGCGGCGTCATTCACATCGGCGGCGCCAAGAACGCGGCGCTCCCGGCGCTGGCAGCCACGCTGCTGACCGACGCAGAGGTACGCCTGCACAACGTGCCGGAGGTGCGTGACGT
>CAJXGZ010000383.1 GCA_913053795.1 uncultured Rhodospirillales bacterium
AGTAGATGGAAATCTCGTAGAGCAGGATGGTCGGAACCGCAAGGGCAATCTGAGAGATCACGTCCGGCGGCGTCAGGATGGCGGAGGCGATAAAGGCGC
The DNA here is from genome assembly GCA_913053795.1 of uncultured Rhodospirillales bacterium. Taxonomy (GTDB): domain Bacteria; phylum Pseudomonadota; class Alphaproteobacteria; order Rhodospirillales; family 2-02-FULL-58-16; genus CAJXGZ01. Next base: position 100 of record CAJXGZ010000383.1, read on the forward strand.
CGACGATGGCGTAGCGGCGTTTTTCCTTCATGCCCTTTGAGGTGATGAATCCGATCCTGCCGAGCAGGGTCATCACCACCGGCAACTCGAAGCAAAGCCCGAAAGCGAAGATCAACTGCATCACCAGGGACAGGTACTGGTCCACCTTGGCCTCGAGCTGGATGGGCAGGGTTCCGGCGCCGCCCATGGACTCGAAGCCTAGGAAGAACTTCCAGGCCATGGGAAAGACGAAGTAATAAACCAAGGCCCCGCCGAGAAAAAACAGGATGGGCGTGGCGATCAACAACGGCAGAAACGCCTTCTTTTCATTCTCGTAAAGCCCCGGCGCCACGAACATCCAAATCTGTATGGCGATGAAGGGAAAGGCGATGAACATGGCGGTGAAGAAGGAAACCTTGATGTAGGTGAAAAAGGCCTCGTGCAGGGCGGTGAAGATCAGCCTGCGCTCGCCCCCCATCCCCTCAAGGACGTCGGCCAGGGGCTGCACCAGGAAGGCGTAGATTTCGGTGGAGAAATAATAACTGACGAAAAAAAGAAGGACGATGGCGATAACGCTGTTCAAGAGCCGTTGGCGCAGCTCGTACAGGTGTTCGAGCAGCGGCTTTTTATCTTCCAGATCGTCTTCGTTGTCCGCCGTCATGCTAGCCCTCTTTCTCCCCGTCTTTTGAAACGTCCTTGGGTTTTTTGGATTTCTGGGGGGCCTTGGCGATCTTGGCGCCGGACTTTTTCTCGCCGCCGTCGAAATCAAGGCCGCGGGCCACTTCGTTGCCGGGATCGATGGCCTTCTCTATCACATCCTTGAAGTTGTGAGAGGCCGCCCTTTCGGCGTCTTCTTTGATGTCCTTCAGGCCGGCTTCGTTGACGATGTCGTCAATGCCGCTTTGGAAGTCCCGCATGACGGCGCGCGCCTTGCGCACCCACATCACCACCGTGCGCATGACGCGCGGAAGGTCCTTGGGGCCAACGACGATGATAGCCAGGACTCCGATGATGAAGATTTCCTGCCAGCCGATGTCAAACACTAGAGCTAGTCTTTCGCCGCCTCGTTTTTTTCAGAGGCCGTGGTGGACGGGGTTTCCGATTTAAGGGTTTTGGCTTCCTTGGGCGCACCCTCGTCTTCATCCTCCTCCTTTATGCCTTTCTTGAAGGACTTGAGGCCTTTGCCGAAGTCGCCCATGAGCCGCGAGATCTTACCGCCGCCTCCGAAAAGGACCAGGACAACGACCAGAACGATCACCCAATGCCAAATGCTGAACGTACCCATGTTTCAAATTTACCTGTGTCTTAAGAATGTCACCCGGATTATGGCGGAAAGCCGCTGCATCCGCAATGACGGGAGACAATGAACCATTTCCCCATGATTCGACAATGAATGAAGCAAGGTAAGTTGGGGTCAGGTTGAATTGTGAATTCAAGACATGACCCCCGCATTGAGGCCTGCTAGGAGATAATCATGACCAAGGCATATCCAATCACCACCGGCCCCGCCATGGCGCCGACTCATCCGGGGGAAATCCTCAAGGAAGACGTCCTTCCGGCCCTCAAGCTGTCGGTCAGCGAGGCGGCCCGGCAACTTGGCGTCTCACGCCAAACCCTGCACCGAATCATGGCCCAAACCCACGGCGTCACCCCGGAAATGGCGGTGCGCCTAGGCCAATTCTACGGCAACGGCCCCGACATTTGGCTGGCCATGCAGTCGGCCCACGACCTGTGGCGGGCGAAGCTCAGAATGCAGGACGAAGTGGCGAAAATCCCGTCCCATGCGGGGGCGGGGTGAGGGGGATCAATCTGACATCGGGGGAAAAACGGCCACCCTCACTCCTTCATGGGCAGCGTCGCCACCTCCCTTAGGCCCCCATCGGCGCGGTTGCTTAAATGGATATCGCCGCCGTGGGCTTTTATTTGGGTGCGGGCGGTGGCGAGGCCGAGGCCGCCACCTAAAAAAAAATCGTATAAAATTGTTCGTTTTTTCCTTGATGTTCTACGAGGATCATGATCCCCCGCATTTCCATGTGCGCCACGCCGATTTCAAGGCGAAGTTCGCCATTGTCGACCTTAGAGCATTTCCGGACCAAATTGACCCATTC
>CAJXGZ010000384.1 GCA_913053795.1 uncultured Rhodospirillales bacterium
TTGCAATTTAAAAATGTTCTTTATATAATTTTATTATGATAGGTTTTTTGAGCGTTAGGCTCTGGAAATTATTGGATTGATACGTCATCTCTTTCAATAACCAAGCGTTTATTTGGGGGGGAGGGGAAAATGCAGGGTATTGTTGTTCTTGATGTCGCTATCGGGTTGATCTTCATTTATCTGATCCTTGGCCTGATGTGCTCGGCGCTTCAGGAAGTGGTCGCGCGATGGTTCAAACTGCGTTCAGGGAATCTTTGGAGCGGCATTGAAAATCTGTTGAAGGACGGTGACGGCGGCGACACATCCTTGGCGGATAAGCTCTACAATCATCCTCTTATCAAGAAACTGGGCCGTAATGGCGCAAAACCCTCCTACATCCCGTCACGCACATTCACGCTGGCGCTGCTTGACGTAATCAAGGTTCCCGGCGCCAAGGGCGGGCCGTTATCCGAGGCTAAAAACTCGGTGAATAAGCTTGACAACGAAGACCTCAAGAAAACCCTCTCCTCATTGATCAATGACGTCGAGGGCGACATCGAGGAAACACGAATCAGAATTGAAACCTGGTTTGACGACTCCATGGACCGCGTCGCCGGCTGGTATTCCCGTCAGGCCAGGACGATCATGTTCCTCCTGGCTTTTGGGTTGACGGTGGCTCTCAACGTCGATTCCATTGTCATCGCCAAGACCCTATGGCGGGAGCCCGTTCTCAGGGAAGCCATGGTCAAGAGCGCCCAAGCGCGCCACGTAGAAGGAATGCCTGAATCTGAAAAAAACTTTACCGAATTCAAGGACCAGCTCGACGAGCTGTCCCTGCCCATCGGCTGGGAGAAATTTCCCCCTGAATGGGAAAAGGAGAGGTTCTTTCAAGCTGTTTTCGGCTGGATTTTGTCGGCGCTCGCCATTTCCCTAGGCGCGCCGTTCTGGTTCGATATATTGGGAAAGTTTCTGAGCATCCGCAACGCCGGACGCAAACCGGATAGGAGCCAACCCAAAGCCTAAGCCCGAAGCGCGCGGAGAAAAATAAATGCTCGAGAAAATGCAAAAGCTGGCGGCTCAAGCCATTGTCAATATATTCGAGACGGGCCGGCGCCCTCACCCCACCTCGAACGCCCCGTCGACCTCGACGGCGACGCCCAGCGGCAGCGAGGGGCAGCCGACGGCGGACCGCGCATGGGCGCCGGCTTTGGGACCGAAGACTTCCACCATCAGGTCCGAGGCGCCGTTGATGACTTTCGGGTGATCGGTGAAATCGGGCGTTGCGTTGACGAAGCCGCCGAGCTTGACCACCCGCTTCACCTTGTCGAGATCGCCGCCGCAGGCCCGGCGGACCTGGGCGATCAAGTTAAGGCCGCACAGGCGCGCCGCTTGATAGCCTTCCGCCTCGGGCGGCTCGATCCCCAACTCCTTCAGACGCGCTTCATGCGCTTCTCCCCCTTTGCCGGACATTCCCACTAGCAGGGGTGATCTGAGCTACGGGTGTCGCAGAGCGAAACCGTACGGAGATACTTCATCCATTTTTTGAAGGTTTCCGTCGAGACCGGCATGGAGTCCAGGGAATAAGGCCCCCCTCGCCAAGCGCGTTGGACCATATAGAAGCTGTCGGCGCCCAAATAGGCCCTGACGGCGGTCAAGGACCCCAGCCCTGTCTTCTTTTCCTTGGTGCAGGCGAAGATAATCTGGGCGGACGGATAGCCGTTTACTTTTCCCGTTACCGGTTCGGCCGCTCCAAGTTTCTCGCACTCCCTGGTGAAGCCGCTCTTCATGCGTTCCAGGAAGGCTTTTGGATCGGAACGGTTCCCGTTGAAAATCTGAATGGTGGCCATTTTCGTCCAGTCACGGACGGACTCCGATTGGGGAACCAATTCGGTCAAAGTTATTTTTCCTTTTTTAACCGTATATCCGACCTTGAAGCCCTTGGGCATAGGCGTCAGGAAGTTCTCTCCCTCAAAAAGATTTTTTGCGGAAGCGCTTCCTGCGAAGATCACAAGAACCAACAGGCTAAGCAGCTTAGACCGTAAGACGGCGTTATACATTTCTCTTTCACCTCATGGAATCTGCGCCGGAAGGCCTCAAATTAACCAACATGGGACACAGGCGCGCCGCTTGATAGCCTTCCGCCTCGGGCGGCTCGATCCCCAACTCCT
>CAJXGZ010000385.1 GCA_913053795.1 uncultured Rhodospirillales bacterium
GCCGACCAGTTGGCGCAGATCCTCGGCAAGCCTGTCGGCGATGGCGGGCGCAAGCCCGTCTATTTGCAGGTCGACGTGAAGGTCTTCGTTCAAAGAGCCGAGGGTATTGGCGTAAACCCGCGAAGGAACCAACCCACGCTTGGCGAACACGCCGAGCACACGGGGCAGGATAGAGGGATCCACCACGCCGTGGACGGAAAAACAGGCCGTCGCGCCGTTCCCTTGAGTCTTGTTTCCTTGCATATTCATGGCAAGGGGATCATAGCGCCGGGACCATGGCGGTCAAATGGTTCCTGGCCGTCCCGATAAATACCGGTACAGCTGCCAGGGCGTCAAAATCCAGCCGTTCTGAATACCGAGAACCCTTTTCACCGCTTCAACGCAGGTATAGGGACGCAAGGGAGCAAGCTTTCTCGGGGCGCTCTTTTCTGTGCATTGAACGACCCGGTAGCCTTGTTTCCCATACCATTTCGCCAGGGCTTCGACCGTGACCGCCCCATGGACGGCGATGTCCGTTTGATGGGACAGCGGGTTGTAAAGAATCCACCCCCCTCCGCGCGGCAGCAGGACGAAACAATGGCGGAAATCTTTCTTGAGGAAACGAAGCGCCTTGAAATCGGCCTGACCGGAAAAGACCACCAAGGCGCAGCCCTTCATTTCAAGGCCGCCACGTTTGATCTCAGCCATGTCCCTGACTTTCGACAATCCCTTTTTTCTGCAAAACGGTGTTCAGGCGATCCAGGGCCTCGCCCCAAAGGCGGGCCGGTCTTTCTTCCTCCTGGCGCCGGGGGTCCGGAGGCCGTTCGCGCCATCCGTAACGGCCCAGTATATCGAGGTGCTCCCGTCCGATATTACGCCGCCTGAAAAGATCCATGACGGCCCGGTAAAGGTCATCGGGATCACACGGCCGCGCCATGATCCCCGAGGCTTGGCCCCGGCGCGCGCCTTCACGCCGCGCCCGCTGCGAGCGGATAAACCAAAACCAGGCTTCCTCGGCATCGATAAATGGAACCGTTGGCGAATCTCCCACCCCCCTTGGCGTGTAGCGGAATCGCGTCACATTCTTTCTCCTTAACCATAAATCAGTTTTCGAACAGGAACGCATCAACAACCATCCTATTTATAAAGGTTTATTTTCCTTGTCAATATTTTTAAAGGTATTATATCCTAATGACAACGGGCCCAGGTTATATGAAGATGTTCCCATGTTAAGGCACTCGGACATTTGGCGCGCCGTTGACCGCCTTGCGAACGAGCATGGTTTTTCCGCCTCGGGCCTGGCCCGGCGGGCCGGACTGGACCCGACGACGTTTAATAAATCAAAGCGTTCAACGCCAAGCGGGCGCCTGCGCTGGCCCAATACGGAAAGCCTGTCAAAGGCGCTTGAAGCCACGGGAGCCAGTCTGGATGAATTTCTGGCTATTAAAGATGAATTGAACAAACTGAAAAAGAGCTACGTCTCTAAGTTTGACGATGCTATACCGACAACTAAGGTAGCTCGTTACTACCAACTTGAACAAAAAATTGAAGCGCTTATAAACTTTGATCTTGCTAAGCACATTCCACTTGCTGAGTAACGCGAAATAAACCGTGTTTATGTTGATCTTAAGTGAAACCCAATCGGTTTTGATGAAAAAGAAACCTTGGGCTTCACACTTCAATCACTATTAATGGGAGCTATATACATGAAAACCCTCGCAAGCATCTTTTCCATGCTTTTTCTAACACTTCTAAGCTCACAATCACTTTTGGCCAACGAGGCATCGGAAGCGGCTGTTCATGAAGTGGCAACCATCATATTGAATTTGAACCACCATCCAAGTGATTCAGAAAAAACACAGCTTGAAAAAATTGCTTCTACCGAGTCAAATTCTGCACAAATACGCACTATAGCAAAAGCCATGATTAATCTAGAACACAAAGCAAGCGCTGCAGACAAAGAAAAGTTAAGTGAAATAATGAATGATAGTTCCACAGCTGAGGATGTAAAAACCCTGGCTAGCATTCTCAAAAGCCTTAACCATAAACCATCATCAGATGATAAAGAAAAATTAAGCCCGCTTGCCAAGTAAATCAGATCTAAACCTAAATTAAAAAAGGCGACGATAGTCGCCTTTTTTATAACGTTGCAAAATGCTGCGAATGA
>CAJXGZ010000386.1 GCA_913053795.1 uncultured Rhodospirillales bacterium
TCTCCAACTCATAACGCAGGATAACGTGGAGGGGATAGGTGACCTCGTCGGCGTCAACGCGGATGAAGCCCGGCGCCGCATGGGCGTAAAGCCTAGCCAGATTATCCGCCGTCCAGGCCGGGCCATCCCCGCCCAAAATCCCGGCCATCAGCGGCGCCGCGAAAGACAAAAAGTCAGCCCCCCGGCAGACCTGCATTTCGATCAACAGGGATTGGCTTTCGTGAACGGCCATGCCCAGCGCGTCCCCCACCGGCTGGCCGCGCCATTCCTTGGGCAGGCCCATTTCGTAAAGGGCGTGGCCGGTCTCGTGCAGCGCGCCCATGACGCCGGTGGTGAAGTCGCCCTCGTCATAGCGGGTGGTGATGCGCACGTCATCGGGGGCGCCGCCGCAGAAGGGATGCAGGCTGACGTCCAGGCGGCCATGGCCGAAATCGAACCCCAAAGCCTTCATCAGGCGCGCGCAAAGCCGCCGTTGCCGGTCGGCGGGAAAGGGGCCTTGAGGCCGCAGGGGCCCGGGCTTTTGCGCCTGACGCTCCAGGACTTGCGCCAGGAAATCCGGCAGAAACGCCTTCAGGCTTGAAAACTCGGCGTCGATTTCTTGCGCTCTGGCGAAGGGCTCATAGGCATCCAAAAGGGCGTCATAGGGGCTCAGGCGAAGTTTTTCGCCCCTAGCGGCGGCGGCCTCGCGGACCAGAGCCAGCAAGGCGTCCAGGCTGGGCGCCACGGCGGCGAAATCGCCCGCGGGCCTACTTGTGCGCCAGACCGTCTCGCAGGCCGATGCTGCCCGGGAAAGGGCCGCCACAAGCTCCTCGCTCAATGCCGACGCGTGAACCCACCGGCGCTTCATCTCGCGCAAATTGGCCTTCCGCCAGCCGTCCAGGTTCTCCCCTTCCGCCGCCGCCAGCAGGTCGGCGGTCTCGGGGGAGGCCAGGAGTCCATGCTGCACGGCCTTTAGCTCGGCAAGCTGCTCGCTTCGGCCTTCGGCTGCGCCACTGGGCATCATGGCCGACCAGTCCCAATGCAAAATCGCCTCGGCGTCGCGCAACGCCGTCAGGCGCCGAAAGCGCGCTTCAAGTTTCAGGTAGGGCGATTCAGACTCAGACATTCAGCGCCTTGTCGAGCATCATGAAGACGAAGATCAGAAACAAGTAAATGATGGAGAACAGGAACATGGGCTTGGCGGTTCCCTCCTGGGTCTCGGCGTCATCGCGCCAGACGCGCAGGGCGTGGACCAGCAGCCAAGCGTCCAGCAAGACGGCGGCGGCGGCGTAGAGAAGCCCGGACAAGCCCAAAAACACCGGCGTCAGGGTCACTGGAGCCAACAACGCGCTGTAGGCCAATATCTGTTTCTTGGTGGCCCTGACCCCGGCCACCACCGGCAGCATGGGCACCCCGGCCTTGGCGTAATCGCCGCAGCGGTAAAGGGCCAAGGCCCAGAAGTGGGGCGGCGTCCAGATGAAAATAATGGCGAACAGGGCGAGGGCGCCGGCGTCGACGCCGCCGGTCGCCGCCGCCCAGCCGATCATCGGCGGAAAGGCTCCCGAAGCGCCGCCGATGACGATGTTCTGGGGAGTGCGCCGCTTCAGCCACATGGTGTAGATGAAAACGTAATAGACGATGGTCAAGGCCAGCAGCGCCGCCGCCGCCTTGTTGACCAAAAACGTCATGGCCACAACCGAAATAACCGACAAAGCGGTCCCCACCCACAGCGCATGCTTCGGCTCCATGCGCCCGGCCGGAACGGGGCGGTCCTGGGTGCGCGTCATTTCGAGATCGATGTCGCGGTCATACCACATGTTTATGGCCCCGGCGCCGCCGGCCCCCATGGCGATGTATAAAATGGCGCTGAGGGCGGTCCAGACGTCCAACCGCCCCGGCGCCATGTACAGACCGGCGACGCCGCTGAACACCACCAAGGACATCACCCGGGGCTTGAGCAGGATGGCGTAATCGCGCACGCGGGCGGCGACGGCAACGTCCTCGGGCGACTCAAGAACGACGGCGTCCTTCTTTTCCGGAATCTTGGGCGTCATGTGTTAGATTCTATCCACTAGAATTGCCGCGCCGGAGCTTACACCCAAAGCGCCGGCGCGTTGTTTTTTATTCCATAGGCTTTTTAAAAGCGTGGGGGCTTTCTCAAAAGCG
>CAJXGZ010000387.1 GCA_913053795.1 uncultured Rhodospirillales bacterium
TACATTATAATGTACATGCCTGTCAATCAACATAAATGGGCCTGACCCCTTTATTCCACAGGTTCCAAGGGCCTTGCCCTTGGCCGGGGTTTAAAGGGGCGGCGCCCCTTTAGATTTTCTTCGGCCTGTGACCATGGCTCTCTGCCGGGTCGTAGAGGTGGCTGTCCTGGAAGTCGGCGCCGCCGAGGGCTCGGCCGACCAGGATCAAGGCGGTGCGGGAGATGCCGGCGGCCTTCACCTTTTGGCGGATGTCGGCGAGGGTTCCGCGGATGATTTTCTCGTCCGGCCAGCTGGCGCGGTAGACCACCGCCACCGGGCAGTCGGCGCCGTAGAGGGGCGTCAAGTCTTTCACCACGTTCTTCATGTTGGCTGCGGACAGGTGAACGGCCAGGGTGGCGCCGCTTTGGCCGAGGGTTTTCAGGTCCTCGGCCCCGGGCATGGCCGAGCTTTTCATGGCGGTGCGGGTCAGGATCACCGTCTGGGAGACGCCGGGCAGGGTCAGCTCGCTTTTCAAGGAAGCGGCCGCCGCGCAATAGGCGGGCACCCCCGGCGTCACGTCGTAACCAATGCTTAAACTGTCAAGGCGGCGCATCTGCTCGGCCACCGCGCCGTAAAGGGACGGATCGCCCGAATGGACCCGCGCCACGTCCAGTCCCTTTTGATGGGCGTCGGCCATTTCGCCGATGATTTCATCCAGGTTCAAGGGGGCCGTATCCATAACCCGGGCGTCCTTGGGGGCTTCGGAAATCACCGCCCCGGGCACCAGCGAGCCGGCGTACAGCACAACCGGGCAGCGGCGGATCAGCGCCAGCCCGCGCACGGTGATCAAGTCCGCCGCCCCCGGCCCGGCGCCGATGAAGTGAATGGTCATGGCTTGGCCTCCATCTTCTTCTCATAGCCCCTGGGCGTGTAGACCCGTTTGGCGCCGCCGTGGGCCATGGAGCGGGTTTGGCTGTTTCCCACCAGCACCAGGGTCAGCATGTCGGCGTGGTCGGGGGTAAGCTCGCCCAGCGTGATGACATCCAAGGTTTCCCCTTCGCGGCCCAGGTTGCGGGCGAGGACCACCGGCGTCTCCTGGGGGCGCCCGGTGAGCAGGATTTTGCGCGCCACCCGCAATTGCGTCCGCCGTTTCCTGGAGACCGGATTATAGAGGGCGACGACGAAATCGCCGTCCGCCGCGGCCTTGAGGCGGCGCTCGATCTGGTCCTTAGGCGTCAGCAAATCGGACAGCGAGATGGCGCAGAAGTCATGGTTTATGGGGGCGCCGATACGCGACGCCGCCGCCTGCAAGGCCGACACCCCGGGGACCACCGAGATGTCGAGGCGGCTCCACTCGGGGCGGTCTTCCCGGTCCAGCAGCTCGAAGACCAGGGTGGCGAGCCCATAGATTCCGGCGTCGCCGGAGCTGACCAGGGCCACGGATTTTCCTTCGGCGGCCAAATCGAGCGCCTTGCGGGCGCGCTTTTCCTCTTGCGTCATTTTTGATTGATGGCGGGTCTTGCCGTCGATCAGGCCGCCCAGCAGGTCCAGGTACAAACCGTAGCCGACGATATGGTCCGCCTGTTGCAGAACCTTGGTCGCCTCGGGCGTCCGCCAGTCCTCGGTCCCCGGCCCGATGCCGACCACCGCCAGCCGTCCCCGGGGACGTCCCACACTGGCCGCATCGATCACGCCCAGGCTCTGAGCGATGGCGCAAGTGGCCCGCTTGGAGCCTTGCTTTTCGACGATCAGATTGGACTTAGGGCCACCCGCCGCCAGGGCCGAAGCCTCGGCCACGCCGTGGCAGCCGACGGCCTTGAACACGGTCTTTGAAGGATTGGCCAGGCGCGGGGTCAGGGCTTCAAGCTCTTCAGCGTTGAAAAAGCGGGCGGCGACGGCGAAATGGCGGGCCAGGGCGTGCACCGCGTCCTCGTCAGATTTCAAATCCAGGGACGTCACGCAAGCGACGGATTGGGGGGAAAGCCCGGCTTGCTTGAGGGTCTTCTGCGCCAGCTCGATCAGCTCGGACGGATCGGTCCCGCGCTCGCAGCCGACGCCGAGCGCCAAAATTTGGGGATGCAGGATGAAATCGTTCTCCGGCGCTTCGATTTCCTGGTGCCGGGAACCGTCGGCGGAGACGAATACTACGCG
>CAJXGZ010000388.1 GCA_913053795.1 uncultured Rhodospirillales bacterium
AGCAGGAGGTTATATTTGCGTGGCACGACGTCGAAGGCTGGAGCCAGAAAACCAGAGCAATGATCGATGGTTAATTTCATATGCGGATTTCATTACACTATTATTTGCTTTTTTTGTCGTATTATACGCTTTGTCATCGGTTAATCAGGGTAAGTATAAGATACTTTCTGATTCGTTGACCACGGCATTTAAAGCCGAGCCGAGGGCAATACAACCGATTCAAGTTGGAGAAATCAGTCGTACTAAAGCAATTAATGTAATGAAGTACGATGGAAATAAATCGACACCAGATACGAATAGTGCGGATAATCAGACTAACGCGGATAATTATTTAGAAGTCAACTTGCAGGAGATGGCGGATAAAATAGAAAAGGCGATCACCCCCAAAACCAAGTGGCTGATCATCAACTCGCCCTCCAACCCCACCGGCGCCGGGTATTCCCATGACGACATGAAGGCCATCACCGACGTGCTGCTCAAACACCCCCAGGTGTGGGTGATGACCGACGACATGTACGAGCTGGTTGTCTATGACGATTTCAAGTTCGTCACCCCGGCGCAAGTTGAGCCCAAGCTGTATGAGCGCACGCTGACCCTCAACGGCGTCTCCAAGGCCTATTGCATGACCGGCTGGCGGGTCGGCTACGCCGCCGGCGCGCCCGCGCTGATCAAGGCCATGAACAAGGTGCAGTCCCAAAGCACCACCCACACCTCGTCGATCAGCCAGGCGGCGGCCGTGGCGGCGCTCAACGGCCCCCAGGACTTTATCGCCGAGCACAACGCCGTCTTCAGGGAGCGCCGCGACCTGGTGGTGGAGATGCTCAACCAGACAGAGGGCTTGTCGTGCCCGACGCCCGACGGCGCCTTCTACGTCTACCCCTCCTGCGCCGCCCTCATGGGCAAGAAAACGCCCGGGGGAAAGGTTATCGAGACAGACGACGACTTCATCGCCTACCTGCTGGAAACCGAAGGCGTGGCCGCCGTCCAGGGCTCCGCCTTCGGCCTGTCGCCCCATTTCCGCGTCTCCTACGCCACCTCGACGGAGGCGCTGACGGAGGCCTGCAAGCGAATCCAAAGGGCCTGCGCGGCGTTGGGGTGATTTAAAATGCCCAAAGCCTCCGGCTACACAACAGAAGTGTTGCGCACAACAGAAGTGTTGTGTATGATAATGCAATGAACGCCGCCGAGCTTAAGCGGTGGCTTAAAAAACAAGGCTGCGCCTTCGAGACCCATAAAGGGGGCAGTGGCCATTTGACCGTTATCCGCGGCAAAAGAAAATCGCAATTGCCCATGCATGGCGGCAGGAAGGAACTCGGCAGGGGGCTGGTCGCCAAGATCAAAAAGGATTTGGGTTTAGACTAGGAGGTAAGCCGTGCTGAGTTATCCCATTTCGCTAAAGAAGGACGGCGATACCGTACTTGCTACGTCCCCGGATTTCCCCGAACTCACCACTTTCGGCGACGACCGGGACGACGCCCTGCTGCACGCCGTTGACGCCCTGGAGGAAGCCATCGCCGCGCGCATCGCCGCGCGCGAGCCCGTTCCCTTCCCCTCGCGGGGAAAACACAAGGCCCCCCTGCCGACGCAGACCACGCTCAAGGTGCTGGTGTACCAGTCCATGGCCCAGGCGGGACTGCGCAAGGCGGACCTTGCGCGCCTGCTTTCATGGCATGCTCCCCAAATTGACCGCCTTCTCGACATTCGCCACGCCACCAAGTTGGAGCAAATCGACGCCGCCCTCGCCGCCCTCGGCAAACGCCTCGACATCGGCCTGGAGAAAACCGGGAAGCATTAATTCAATGAGGGAAATAGGGAGAAGGCGAATGCCCATGCTTCTCTACCCACTTCCCCGCATTTTTATCTCCCATGCCTCACGGTCTTTCATTGCATCAGCGATATAACCATCCTTCCCGACCACATACATGAATGTCTATACATCAATATTATTCTTTGGGTTGAGGGTTTGCTTGATCTTGCATTCAACATCTTCAAGGGTGTCGCCGATAGCTTCCGCGATTTAGTTATTCTTTTTGTCCCTACCGATAGCCTTATATGAATCGTCAACCTTGGCGATGACGGCATGGAACTCGCGATAAAAAAAATCCCTGA
>CAJXGZ010000389.1 GCA_913053795.1 uncultured Rhodospirillales bacterium
ATCTGGTCAAGAACGGGAAAGAAGACCTCTCTGCCGCCAATCTGTCATGGTTCATGGAGACTGGGGGCCTGGACAGGCTCCGAAACCTGGTCAGCGTCATCGCCTAAGGCCGAACAGCACACGATCTCCTTAATCGCGCCGGAAGGCCTGCCCTTTCTTGCCTGAAGAGCCGGTCATCCTTATCGGAAATAATCATGCCTAAATTCTCAATTGTCATCACCACGACCCGCCCCTATCTGGTCGGGGATGCCATCCGCTCCGCCCTTGCCCAGGACTTTGAAGACTTCGAGGTGGTTGTTTCCGACAATTCAGCCGAAGGATGCAAAGAAATAGTGGACGGTTTCAAGGATCAGCGCATTCGTTACGTCCGGCCATCTGAAATTCTTCCCCTGGTTCCTCATTGGGAATTTGCCTTTAGCCATGCGGAAGGCGATTGGCAGTTGTTACTGTGCGATGACGATGCTTATGCGCCAAATATATTATCGATTATAAAACAAGACATTGACGCCCATCCCGAAATTGACACGGTGAGTTGGAAACCTGCTTACTGGGAGGCTGGCAACCCTTCTTCGGCGGATGATTTTCCCAGGTTGAATCTGCCTGCTTTCTCGGGTAAACGAACCGTTTTCTCATGCCGGGAATTGGTCGAAGAGATGTTTAACAGCGGAATTGTTATGCCTACCGGCCTCAAAAAAAATCTTCCTATCATTCCGCGGTCGGCTTTTTCCAAAAGAATTTTAAACAAAATCAGAGCCGCCATGAATGGAAAACTTTTCTTTCCAGCATGTCCTATGACGTCCTCGACACTTGCCGCTCTAGCGTTGTCGGAAAAGACCTTAATAATTGATCTTCCCCTATTAGTGATGAGTATCCCAGTCGAGTCTCAGGCCTATCTGGTGAGTGATCAGGAGAGGGTAAAAGCATGGGCGAAAACGATGGAATACCGTTTTACGCCAATAGAAACGATTTTATTTCCCACAGCTCACCTTACGGAAACTTTACTCCGTACTCAAAACGAACTATCGGAGCAACTCGGTCATCTTAAGCTGAACTGGGAAGAATTTTTCGTGGCCTTATATCAGCAGTTGGTCATTCGAGCATGGAATATGCAGGTAGATGAAGGCCTAGCCAACCTTGACAAAGCGCTGGCAAAATATCCATCGTCATTTCAGGATGCTGTCCACAAGCGCCTATCGAAATTAAACGCCCCGACGCCGTGGTTCCAATCGCTCGCTAGAACCGTCCTTAGACGAACTCTTAACGCGCCGGCACGAGCCTATAATGTCTTGAGTCGAAATAAGTATTACCGCGACCAAATCTTGGACGGTCGCCGCAACGGGCTTAGCAATATTTCCGACTGCACACGAATGCTTGGAAAGATCTCGGCTTGAGGGTACCGCTATTGTATTGGCCGCGGCGCGTACCTTTCTACAAAAGAATTACCGAGGAGATAATGACACATGCGGATTGATGTAATCGAGGCAAGTTTCGGCCCAATGCGGGGCAATCCCATTTATCTGAGTCTCGCGGGCCTGGAAATCCTGAACTCCTATCCGGACGATATGCCGCCGCCATCATGAGAAAAACAAAGCGCAATGAACCCATCGTTTAATCGCCCGACCCAGGCCGTCATCCTGGCCGGGGGCCGCGGCGCCAGGTTGGCGCCGATCACCGATTTCGCGCCAAAACCGATGGTGCAATTCCACGGCCGGCCGTTTCTGGAATATCTGATCGACCTGCTGCGCGAACAGGGGTTCAAGCGTGTTTTGCTGCTGCTCGGCTATCGTGCCGAGGCCATCGTGGATCACTTCGGCGACGGCAGCCGGTTCGACATCGAAATCACATATTCCGTATCGCCGCCTGAGACTGAAACCGGCAAGCGGGTCAAGCTGGCGCTGGCTCACCTGGAGCCGCTGTTCTTGCTGCTGTATTGCGACAATTACTGGCCCATGCCGTTTGCCGACATGTGGCGGCGCTACCAGAGCCATGAGGCTTCGACCATGGTCACCGTCTTCAGCAACGAGGATGCCTCGACCCGGGACAACCTGCGCATTGGCAAGGATGGATTGGTCGAGATCTATGATAAATCGCGGCTGACGCCCGATC
>CAJXGZ010000390.1 GCA_913053795.1 uncultured Rhodospirillales bacterium
CTGCTGCCACTCAAGATGTAACTTTCGCCAGTTCCTCGGCCAGTTCGGGCATCGTGATGTCAGGCTCCGCATCCCCCCGGGTGCCCAGGAACCCGCCGAAAGGCGCCAACTTACCCCGGCCCGGCGGCCGGCCCTGACGGGCCGGCTTGATCGTTCCCGTGACACGCGCGCGGGTCATAAGTTTCACCGCAAAGCTCACCGAAACATCGAAATGCTGCGCCGCCGCGCGGCGGGAATGGCCAGCCTCCACAAACGATAAAACCCGCTCCCTCAAATCTATAGATAGTGGTTTGCCCATAATTCACCTCCAAATAGGGTGAATCACAAAACAAGCCTAAAGGAAACCCCCGAGATTCATGTTTCTCGTCCGATGCTCTAGTGGTCTGAATCATCTAAATTACAGGGTATAGGTTTTTCAGCTTGATGCGGGCATTTTCGGTTGTAAACCGCCAATCTGCTTTGACGTGATGTTTGTTGCGCCGTTGCAGCCATGCCACGACGTGTTCCTCGAGGTTTTCGATGTCGGGGATGCGGCGGTCGAGACATTGCCGCGCCAGGACGGACAGTTCGGCTTCCGCCATGTTGAGCCAGCTGCCATGCTTGGGTGTGTAGTGCCACTCGAAACGCTCGGCGATGCGGCGTGCTTCGGCGGGCGGGAACGCCCGGTAGAGCGAGGCCGGGGTGTGGGTGTTCAAATTGTCCTGAACCAGAATGATGGCCTCGGCGCGGGGGAAATGGACATCACTCAACGCCTTGAGCACATGGGCGTAATCGATGGCCGCGCGATGGGCGGTGACGCTGACGTGGCGCCAGCCTTCCAGGGGCGCAAACAGCATGAACACAGAGGCGGTGCCATTGCGCTTGTATTCGTAGTCTTGGCAAGCCGGCTGTCCGGGCGCCATCGCCATGGGCGCACGGGTTTGTGCCGTCAGTTGCTTGGCCGCTTCATCAAGGCAGACCAGCGGCCGATTGCCGTCATGGGGCCGGGTATAGACGGCGAGAACGCTTTCCATGGCGGCGACGAAGGCGGCGTTGGCTTTGGGCGGAATGACCCAGTATTTGTTCAGATGCGGTTTGAGATCGTTTTTTTGAGCGCCCGTCCAACGGTGTTGAAATGGGCGCTCTCGACGATCTCAAGCTCCACCACCTTGTCGGCCAGCAGGCGGATGCTCCACCGCGCGTGCCCGGCGGGTGGCTCCGAACAAGCCAGCGCGATCAGCCGCGCCTGGGCCTCGCCGTCGAAGATCGGTCGGATCGGCGGGTGGGCGCGCTTCTTGCGGGCCAGCACCGCCTCCAGCCCCTCTTCCACCAACTCGCGCCGAACCCGCGCGACCATGGAGGCGTTGCTCTCCAAAGCCTCATGAATGCGCCGGTCGCCCCAGCCCTCGCCCAAGGGGCCTTGGTCGGCCTTGAGAAGTATCCTCGCTTTCAGGATCGTTTTGGCGGCTGACTTTCCTTTGGAGATAATGGCCTGGAGACGTTCACGCTCGCCGCTCGAAAGCTCGACGACATATTTCTTCCGTGACATCATGCACTCCCGTGGTTGTCCGATCCAATGACCATCGAATCATCCACGGTCGAGCCGCGCAACCCATCTGCGAGAAATAGTCAAATAAAACGGTGCAGACCACTAGCCCGGATATTTCACGAAAGAGGCACCGCCGATCTCCGTTTTGCGTTATGATTCAGTTGCTTAAGTTGGACCAAGCGCAGGAGATCGACGGTGACGGATTGTACCTCTTTGAGCCTTGAGTTTCCAGCCTGCCGCAAGCGGCGTGTGGAGGTTGATTTTTCGGGTGGCGCCATCACCGGTAACGGCGGGGTCCTATTGTTGCGCCAAGCGGACCGGCTTTCGGGCCTGACCGCATCGGTGGCGCGGCGATTATCGGACGCCCGGCAAAAGGGCAAGGTGGAGCATCGCTTGGTGAGCCTGCTGCGCCAGCGGGTATTCGCCCTCGCGCTGGGCTACGAGGACGTCAACGACCATGCTGACCTTCGTCACGATATCGCCTTGCGGACGGCGGCCGAGCGGGACCGTCCCCTGGCCAGCCCGTCGACGCTGA
>CAJXGZ010000391.1 GCA_913053795.1 uncultured Rhodospirillales bacterium
CTCGATGATCATGGCGTATTGGAAAGTGCGCCCAGCGTGTAAGACGTTAATAATACAGACGCTATGGATAGGATCCTGGAGAACCCGGATTCGTCCCCGTGCCTTACGTCCCCGGCGATTCCGGATATGAACCGGATAGCACGATGCCCAAATCCAGGCAATGAGCAGTCTAACATGAGCAGCGGCCCCATCCGCATGGCAGACCCTTGATGCCGCTTTGGTTACGAGTTGAATCCGGGGTGCAAGTTCATCTCCGGGATGTCGCCTTCCGTAACGAGATCGCCTTCCGTTTTGCTCTGAATTTCTTCCACGCTTACCCCCGGCGCTCGTTCCAGAAGATGAAATTTTCCAGCGTGTATTTCCAGTACCGCCAAATCGGTGACAATTTTCTTGATGCAGTTGACCCCGGTAAGCGGAAGGGTACATTGCTTGAGGATTTTTGATACCCCGTGTTTATTGGCGTGCATCATGGTCACAATGATGTTCTCCGCGCCCGCTACCAGATCCATGGCGCCGCCCATTCCTTTCACCAATTTTCCGGGAATCATCCAGGAGGCGATATTACCGTTCTGGTCGACCTCGAATGCGCCGAGAACGGTCAAGTCCACGTGCCCTCCGCGAATCATGGCGAAACTGCTGGAAGAGGAGAAAAACGCCGCTCCGGTAATTGCGGTAACCGTCTGCTTGCCCGCGGTGATCAGGTCGGGGTCGACTTCATCCTCGGTGGGGAAGGGGCCTACTCCCAGCAGGCCGTTTTCGGATTGAAGCAAAACTTCAATCCCGGTGGGAATATAGTTGGCGACGAGGGTCGGTATTCCGATTCCCAGGTTGACGTAGTAACCGTCCTTCAATTCCTGGGCAACGCGTTGTGCTATTTGGTCCCGATTCAGTGCCATCGTATGCTCCTTTTCCTGATTACGCGTGACGCACAGTGCGTTGTTCAATACGTTTTTCGAAAGTTCCCTGAATCACACGATTAACGTAGATACCCGGAACATGGATGAAATTCGGGTCCAGTTCGCCCAATGCGACAATTTCTTCGACTTCAGCCACGGTAATCCTTCCGGCCGTAGCAATATCGGCATTAAAGTTCAACGCCGTTTCCCGAAATATCAGGTTACCCATGGCGTCGGCCTGGTAGGCCTTGATCAGTGAAAAGTCCGCTGTGAGCGATTCCTCAAGAATATAGTTTCTGCCATCGAACTTGCGGATTTCCTTGCCTTCGGCCACCTGGGTTCCATATCCTGTCGCCGTGTAGAACGCCGGAATACCCGCACCCCCGGCACGAATTTTTTCGGCCAGTGTGCCCTGGGGCGTGAGAATGACTTCCATCTCACCGGACAGGAACAATTTCTCGAACAGCGCATTTTCGCCGACATAGGAGGCGACCATGGTTTTGATTTGACGGTGTTCCAGCCACAGGCCGAGCCCAAAACCATCGACCCCGGCATTGTTGGAAATACAGGTTAGTCCGCTAACCCCGAGGTCGTGCACATGGGCAATCAGACCCTCGGGAATCCCGCACAAGCCAAAGCCACCCACCATAACCGTCATATCGTTGGTGAGACCTTCCAGGGCTTCGGCGTAGGTGGTGACGACCTTGTTAAATCCAGCCATTATTTCTCTCCTTGGGTTTCCCCATCGTACCCTGTTCCGCATGGGCGCAGGCGATGCAATTCGCCCTGGCCGAATGGCGCAGGCGCGCGGGATCGGGACGCCAAAGTGGTTTCAGGTTCATGGGCGTTTTTCAAGCTCTTGCTCCAACTCCGGCAGTATCTTGAACAAATCGCCGACGAGTCCGATGTCGGCTACATCGAAGATCGGGGCTTCGCCGTCTTTATTGATCGCAACGATGGTGCCCGCATCCTTGATTCCGGTCAGGTGCTGGATGGCACCGGAAATGCCGACCGCAATATAAAGTTCCGGGGCAATAATCTTGCCGGTCTGACCGACCTGATAGTCATTGGGGACATAACCGGCATCGACGGCAGCCCGGCTGGCCCCCACAGCAGCGCCAAGCTTGTCGGCGATCCTGTCAAGCATGGCAAAGTTTTCTCCCGACT
>CAJXGZ010000392.1 GCA_913053795.1 uncultured Rhodospirillales bacterium
ACGATTTGGAAGGCTGGGTGCTTCTCGCCCGCACTCAAATGAGCCAGGGCAATTACTCCGCCGGCGCCGATGCCTATAAAAAAGCCCTGGCGCTTAAAGACGATCCGGCGCTGATGACGGACTATGCCGAGGCCCTGGTCATGACGTCCGCGGCGGTGACGCCGGCGGCCTTGAAAATTTTTATCGCCGCCCGCGCCCGCGACCCCCTCAATCCCAAGGCCAGGTTCTATATGGGCATGGAGAAAGCGGAGGCCGGGAATGTCCGCGCCGCGCTGCAGGAATGGATAGACCTGGTCGTGATCTCGCCGCCCGGCGCGCCCTGGATTCCGGCGGTCATGGAACGGGCCGCCAAGGGGGCCAAAAAGCTCGGCCTGAAAATAAGAGACCTCCGGCCCAGCCCGCAGGCCCGGACCCTGGCGAAAGCGGAACGGGCTAAACGGACAAAAGCGGCGGCTGCCGCTTCGAGGCTCAATCGGCCTGGCCCCAGCCGGGCCGACGTGGAGGCGGCGGCAAAAATTTCGGCGGCGGACCGGGACGCCTTGATCCGCTCCATGGTCCGGCGCCTGGCTACCCGGCTTAAGAAAAACCCCAATGACCCGTCGGGGTGGGAACAACTGGCCCAGGCTTATGACGTGCTGGGGGAGCCAAAAAAGGCCGCCGAGGCCCGTAAAAAAGTAAAAAGTTCTAAATAGTTTCTGGCGTATTTTTCAAAAGGAAACGGCGAGAAAAATGGCGAACAAAACAACAGAGCATGGAACCGGACGGCCGCGTGATGCGCGGGCCTTTCCGATGAAGGGTATTCCCGAAAGGGAAAGGCGCATCAATGTAATTTTCCATAACCCTCCCCACTCTCTACAAACCCGCCCCGCGCCGCGTCATGCGCGGCCAGGGCGCTTTTTCGCCGGAGACTGGCCCGGAGACTGGGGAAACTGACAAGACAGGAGGCGATGAATGCGGGTCGATCAAGGAAATGCGTATCAGGAGTTCCTTAAACTCTTTCACATCGGGGGCGCCGGGCGTGATTTGACGCCGTACAAGGCGCCGCCGCCGCCCGCCGTCCTCAAGGACAATCCCCTTGCTGCGGCGGGGAACGCCAAGAACAAAGAAACCGCCAACAGCGATCTGGTCCCCATCATCGACGTCCGCAACGCCTCGCCCCGTGAAATATCGGAACTGGGGATGGACTTCTACGCCGCCGGAATTCTGGGGTGGCGCGAATATGAAATGCTCGCCTTTCAGGCCGAGTTGCAGCCCGGCTTCAACAACACCATCGGCGCCCTGATCGGCGAAAAGGCCGATCCCGGACGCCGCCGCGACTTTATCGGCATCTGGGAGGACCGTCTCGCCTTCGAGCGGAGATACAATCCCACCGATCTCGACCTGATCGACCGCACCCAGCACATCGCCGAGGTCCTGCGCCGCATCGAATCCCCCGCAAGTTATATGATCTAAAAGACGCTCATTTCAAGAACGTCAGACGAACGCAAAGCTGAAAACATCTTTGTTTTCAATGCGATAAAAAAACGCTTGCATTGTGGAACAAAACATGGACATATACCCCCAATAACGATAGGAACAAATTATGTACATCTAGCCACGCCGCATGCATCGCATTGCATACGCTGGCCCCATATGGAATAAAGTGAGGATCATCATGGCCGAAACCGCATTGAAACTCGTGGACAAGGACGACATGGACAAGAACAAGGCTCTTGAGGCCGCAGTCAGCCAGATTGAAAGGGCCTTTGGCAAGGGCTCCATCATGAAGCTCGGCCAGCATGACGTGGTGGAGGCCGAGTCCATCTCCTCGGGCTCGCTGGGCTTGGACATCGCGCTCGGCATCGGCGGCATGCCGCGGGGCCGCGTGGTGGAAATCTACGGCCCGGAAAGTTCGGGCAAGACCACCTTGGCGCTGCATGTGGTGGCCGAAGCGCAGAAAAAAGGCGGGGCCTGCGCCTTCGTCGACGCCGAGCACGCGCTCGATCCGGTCTACGCCAAAAAGCTGGGCGTGGATGTGGAAAACCTGCTGATCTCCCAGCCCGACAACGGCGAACAGG
>CAJXGZ010000393.1 GCA_913053795.1 uncultured Rhodospirillales bacterium
TTGACCGTGGGAGGAGGAATCCACGCCATTGAAGATGCTTATGGCTGCATGAAAAGCGGCGCCGACAAACTGTGCCTGACTACCACGGCGTTCGACAGGCCAGGTTTGATCACCGAACTCGCCACCGTTTTCGGCAGCCAGTCGGTGGTGCTGGGAATCGATGCGGTGGAACGCGCCGGCGGCTACCGGCTCTTCGATCACAGAACCCATGATTTTATCGACCGCGATCCGGTCGTTTGGGCCAGAGAGGGCGTCGAGCGAGGGGCGGGGGAAATCCGCCTGATGGCCGTGGACCGTGAAGGCACCCGCCGGGGCATGGATCTGGCGCTGCTGGAAATGTTCAAAGAGGCTGTCGGCGTACCCGTGGTTCTGGAAGGCGGCGCCGGGTCACTCGATCACCTGGAAGCGGCTTACGCCGCCGGCGCCGACGGTATATGCGTCGGCACCATGCTCGTCTTTTCCGACAACAATCTGGTCAAGATCAAGAAATACCTGGCGGGCCGCGACCGCAATGTCCGATTCTAGATGAACTTCTTGAAACTAGACCATCACACCAGTAGTCTGCGGCAGCGACACTCGGCCACCAGTCCCGTCAACATTGGAACACCATAACTGAACGGCGCAGAACATCAATGAATGCTTTCAACCCGGCGCGCGAGGGCGTCAGTTGAAGAAAGTCTAGCGGAATCGCGAGTTAGATGGAAACGAATATCGCCAAGTATTGGGCTGAAGCTGTTGAACAGCACCAGCGACGAGCCTACCGGCACGACGAGGGACAAGGCCGGTATCCGTTTTTCGAGGTGCGGCTCAACTTAATTGACGACCTCCTTAAGGAATGTCCACCCAAACGGCTTTTGGATGCTGGATGTGGTGCTGGTCAGATTCTCGCCCATTTTTTGAACCTTGATTGGGACGGTGTTGGCGTGGACCTCGTTCCCGGAATGGTCGAATTGGCCCGCGCTACCTTGACCGAAGCCGGTCACAACCCGAACCGAGTCTCCGAAGGCGATGTGATAGACCTTTCCATATTTCCGGATGAGTCGTTCGACCTCATTCTCTCGGTTGGCGTGATGGAGTACCTGCGGCCAGACGAAGAATGCCATGCGTTCGCGGAGGCCAGGCGTTTGCTCAAGCCCGATGGGTTATTCTTGGTCGAAAACATCAATAAGCTTTTCGACCTAACTACATTCAATCGTTTCACTATAAATTTTTTCGCAGAGCATTTTATTCCCGCGTTTTTCGACTCGGAGACCGAGAAGGACCGGGTGCTTGGAAAGCTCAATGGTTTAGTTGCATACCCAGAAAGACCGGATCCCGAAGGTAAGTATTCAACCACACGTGACGAAGTCTATACTAAAGGGGAAATCTCGATTGAATATGCCAGGAAGGTTTGTGATTTCGGGTTTGAGCAGATCGAACAGGCCTTCTACCGGTTCCATTCAGTGCCGCCTTTGCTGTTCGAGGAGGAGCCGGATTTGGAGACCGTGTCTATCGAAAGGGAACTGGCATTATCTCGTCATTGGATTGGGAACTTCCTAGCCTCGGGGTTTATTGCGGTACTGAAGAAAACAAGATAGCCATGCCCTCCTCTCCCGGAAGAAACGACAAAGGCTGTGCTATACATGAGCGGGCTGCGCAAATCCTGGATCTGGTCCACGAAATTTTTCCCATTAAAGGGCTGATTGTATCGCCCGACCTCGACCGGGCCTTTGAGATCATTCGGCGGGAATTACCGGATGTCACGATTCATGAATATCCAAGTGGGCTTGAATGCGAAGACTGGAAAGTGCCGCCTTCGTGGAAGGCCGTCGAAGGCTATTTGAAAGACGAATCTGGCCGCACTCTGGCCTCACTTGAAGATCACTTCTTGTTTGTCGCTCCGTACAGCGAACCGGTCGACGGCTGGTTCACAAAGGACCAGATCGCCGCACATATGCGGACGAGACCGGACGTTCCAAACGCGTACTCCTTGGAGCACCGACACGCCTATGACTACTGTTTGGTTGATTGGGGCATTAGCCTGCCTTTCAACGTCTGGAAGCGTGTGTCCGATGACG
>CAJXGZ010000394.1 GCA_913053795.1 uncultured Rhodospirillales bacterium
GCCGATGCCCGCTCTGAATTTGACCTGAGCGGACGTTTGAGCGCTAACGGACAAGCCAGGCTGAGCGGAGATTTCGCGCTGTATACAAAAAATGTGGCCGAGCGATTGGTGCGCTTTATCGATCCGACAATGCTCCAGATCCTGTTTGGTTTTCCCAACCGGGATAATAGCCGCTTTCAGTCCTATTCTTTGCGCCACGGGGTGTTGCTGGCCGGCAATTTGCCGGTTTTAACCTTTAGCGCCCTTAACTAGGTCACCCTGGGTTTTGCCGGTTTCCTTGTCTTCATGCGTCTGCGCCCGCCCAAAATCAGGCGCAGCGGTTTCCTGGCCGGCGTCAATGATCGAGCGCCGAATGGCTCTTGTGCGGGTGAACAGGGCTTCCAATGCCTTTCCGTCGCCAACGCGGATCGCGCGCTGAAGTACGCTCAGATCCTCAAGAAACCGCCCCAGCATCTCAAGCACCGCGTCGCGGTTGGTCAAAAACACGTCGCGCCACATTACCGGGTCCGAGGCGGCGATACGGGTAAAGTCCCTGAAGCCGCCGGCGGAGAACTTGATCACTTCCTGTTGTAGATGGCTCTCCAGGCCGGTGGCGGTGTCGACGATGGTGTAGGCGATCATGTGGGGAAGGTGCGAGGTGATGGCCAGTACTTGATCGTGGTGGCGGGCGTCCATGATCTCGATGGTCATGCCGGCGCGCCGCCACAACTCGGCCATCCTATCCACCGCCGCCTTGTCGCAATCCTCCTTGGGCGTCAGGATGCACCAATGGCCGTCAAACAGCTCGGCGAAACCGGCGTCCGGGCCAGAGTGCTCGGTGCCCGCCACCGGATGGGCGGGAACCAGGTGAACGCCGTCGGGCAAATGAGGCGCCACGTGGTCGATCACCATCTGCTTGACCGAGCCCACGTCGCTGACGATGCATCCCTTTTTCAATCCCGGGGCCATGGCCTTTGCGATCGTCTTGTTGGCGCCAAGGGGTGCGCAGATCACCACAAGGTCGGCGTCCTTGACGGCCTCTTCGGGGCTGTGGGTGACGCTGTCGGCCAGCTCGAGGCGCACCGCCGCGTCAAGGGTTCCCTGGGAGCGGGCGCAGACGGCGATGTGGCCGGACAAGCCGTCGCGGCGGATGACGCGGGCCAGGGACGAGCCGATCAGGCCGAAGCCGATGAGGGTGATTCGCGGGAAAAGAATATCGCTCACGCCATGAACTCCGTGAGCCCATCGATGACGGTGCGCATTTCCTTCTCCAGGCCGATGGTGATGCGCAAAGAATCCGGCAGACCATAGGCGGCCAGGCGCCTGACGATAACGCCCCGCTCTTTCAAGAAGGCGTCGGCTGCCTCGGCGTCTTTACCCTTCTCATTGGAAAAGCGCGCAAGAACGAAATTTCCGGCGCTGGCCGGTCCCGCCAGTCCGAGCCCGCGGAGCTTGTCCTCGGTCCAGGTCAGCCATGCCGCGTTGTGCTCGTGCGCCTTCTCGATGAAGCCGACGTCGGCTACGTCCGCCACGCGGTCCCCGGCGTATTCGAAATTCCGGCGGCGGTCCGCTACGCCATCCGGTCCATGGAATTTCATTCCGCCTTGAAGCATTTTTCAGGTTTTATCACGCTTGGCTGTGTGATCCGGGGGGAAACCAGCCATTACGATTACATCTGTTGCCAATCGGCCCGCGCCATCATGGACCTGACGACGAACTACTGCATCGCCTTGGGCAACGGCGTTCTTACCTGCGAAACCCGCGAGCAGGCCTGGGAAAGGGCCGCCGTCGATGATCGTGATAAAGGCGGCACCGCCGCCCGGGCCTGTCTGCAGATGATAAAGGTGAAACGGGATCTCCGTCTCATTTCCCGATGACCGAAAAGAAAGACCCGGGACCGCGCCGCTCGACGGCCCGCCTTGCCGCCGTGCAGGCGCTCTATGAAATGGAACTGGCCGGTATTGCCGCCGCCGACGTCCTCGACGGCTTCCTCGCCAATCGCTGGAATATCAGCGGCGAGGGACCGGGAGAAGGGGAAGGGGATGAGGAAACGGCCGAATTGGCC
>CAJXGZ010000395.1 GCA_913053795.1 uncultured Rhodospirillales bacterium
GCCCTCCGGAGACCCTCGCCAGCGGCATCGAGGATGGCCAAGCACAATACCGGCTGCTCACGGCGGAACGCGAACTCCTTGAAAAGACGCTGGCGGGCAGCGTAAGAATCCTGACCGACGTCCTCTCCATGGTTGATCCCGAAGCTTTCGGCAAAGCCACCAAGCTGCGCGATTGGGCGCGCAAACTGGCCGGGTATATGAACCTTCCCCAGCCATGGAAACTGGACATGGCGGTCATGCTTTCCCGGATCGGATGGGTGGCGGTCCCCGCCGAGATTCAAATGAAGGTCCGCGCAAGAGAAAAACTCACAGAGATAGAGGAGGCGATGATCCGCGAGATCCCGGAAACCGGCAGGAAGTGGATCGCAAACATCCCTCGCCTCAAGCCGGTGGCCGAGATCGTCTACTATCAGGACAAGTGCTTCGACGGCGGCGGATTCCCTGACGTCAAAGCCGGCGGAGAAGACATACCCCTGGAGTCCAGGATTCTCAAGATTCTGAACGACCTCGCCGAAGTCTCCCCCGACATGGTCCCCGGAAAGGATGTGTTCAAATTGCTCGAGGGCCAAGCGAAAATATACGATCCCGTCATCCTTCGGGCGGCCCGGGAATGCCTTTCGCATACCGACGGAGACGCCGAAGGCGAAGAACGCCATGAAGTGGCCGAACTCCCCGTCAGCCTGATCATGGCCGGCCATAAGCTATTGTCCGATATCGAGACGGAAAACGGCCAACTGATCCTGTCCAGAGGTCTGGTGATCACCGATGCGCAAATGGCCAAACTCCGGAATATCGGCAGAATACACGGCATCAAGGAGCCGATCAGGGTCCTGAAGAGCCTCCCCACGAAGGCGTGATGCGAAGATTGGATGCGGCGCTATTTCCCCAAGGAAGCGAACATCACATCAATGACGTGGCATTCGGGAATATCGCCCCCTTCGCATTTGGACACCATTTCTTTCAACACCCGTTCCATCTTCCTCAGGTCGGAAATCTTGTCCCTGATTTCGGCTATATGGGATAGGGTGATCCGTTGGACATCGGCGCAGGTAAAATCGCCGCCGTCAACAAGTCTCAGCAATCCCCGTATCTGATCCAACGTGAACCCAAGCTCGCGGCCCCGGCGGACGAAGGCGAGCCGCTTGAGGTGGTCTTCATCATAGTCCCGATGTCCGCCTTCAGTCCGGGGCGGGTCCGGCAACAGGCCGATCCGTTCGTAATAACGGATCGTCTCGATGTTGCAGCCGGTGTGTTTCGACAAGGCGCCGATGGTCAACCGCCGTACGCGCGGATGCTTGTTTCCGGACATCAAAAAAACTCTTGAACCTGTAGTTACTACAGGTCCCATAATACTCTTATACGATCTAAATGGAGTATTTTTATTGAGTTCACATGTTGAAATCGCCGCTGATGAAAGGCCCGTCTCCCAAGCTAAAAATGAGGCCAAGAATGGGCTGGCGGCCGCCGGCGGCGTCTTGGGGTCAGTCGCCGCGGCGTCCTGTTGCATCGCTCCCTTGGTTCTGTTCAGCCTCGGGATCAGCGGCGCCTGGATCGGCGCCCTCACCGCGCTCAAGCCCTATCAGCCGATTTTTATCGTCATGACGCTGGGATTTCTCGGCGCCGGATTTTGGATGGTTTACCGGAAACCAAAGGCGGCCTGCGCCGAGGGCTCCGCCTGTTCACGCCCACTCCCAAACCGCATTGTGAAAACCGCGCTTTGGGGGGCCGCGCTATTGGTCGCGGCCGCTCTGGCTTTTCCCTATGCGGCTCCCCTGTTCCTTGATTATTGAGGAGAAGACGACAATGAGAAAATCCCTGACGGCATTCCTGTTTTCCATGGTTGTTATGATGAACGCGGCATTCGCCGCCGAGAGAACCGTTACCCTTTCGGTGGAAAACATGTCCTGCGTCTCGTGCCCTTACATCGTAAAAAAAGCGCTTACCGCCATTCCCGGCGTAAAGAATGCGGAAGTGTCTTACGAGAAGAAGACGGCGGTCGTCACCTTCGACGACGCCAAGACGGCCATTCCC
>CAJXGZ010000396.1 GCA_913053795.1 uncultured Rhodospirillales bacterium
CGGCGGGCTCAGTTGAAGGCCCAGCGCCTTAAGCAGATGCGCGGCGAGCCGGAAGCGGATGGGGAAAAAACCTTCGCCGCCAAGCGCAGGGATCAATTGCAATTGTGGCGGCGCAATGTTGCCAAAGTCGACGCTGGCTTATAAACCTTACTTTATACAAATCAATTTCCATTGGGTCCCAGGACATGAGCGATCTGAATCTTGGCGCTATCGGCAACTGCACTTTTGGCGCTCTGATTGACCGCGAAGCCCGCGTCGTGTGGGCCTGTTTCCCGCGTTTTGACGGCGATCCATTTTTTTGCAGCCTGCTGAACAACACCAAGGAAGAGCCGGAAAACGGCTTTTTCGACGTGATGGTCGAGAATTTTGTCCGCAGCGAGCAGCGCTACCTGCACAACACCGCCATTTTGGTGACCACCCTTTACGACAAGTCGGGAAGCGCGCTGGAGGTCACCGACTTCGCGCCCCGCTTCAAGAGTCGCGACCGGATGTTCAGGCCGGTCATGCTGGTTCGCCAGTTACGGCCCGTCATCGGCCATCCCCGGGTGCGCATCCGCATCCGGCCCAGCCATTCCTATAACGCCGAGGTTCCAGAGAGGACGCGGGGCTCCAATCATATCCGCTATGTGGCGCCGCATTTGACCTTGCGCTGCACCACGGACGCGCCTGTTTCCTTTGTCATGAACGAATCGCCCTTTTTGCTGGAGGAGCCGGTCACCATGCTGCTGGGGGCCGACGAAAGCTTGGAGGGCTCGATCCGCGAGACGGGGCGTGAATTTTTCGAGCGCACCCATGATTATTGGCGCGAATGGTCGCGCTTTCTGGCTATACCCTTCGAATGGCAGGAAGCGGTCATCCGCGCCGCCATTAGCTTGAAGTTGTGCAGCTTCGAGGAAAGCGGCGCCATCATCGCCGCCTTGACCACATCCATCCCCGAGGCGGCCAAAAGCGGACGCAATTGGGATTACCGGTACTGTTGGCTGCGCGACGCTTATTTCGTGGTGCAGGCCTTGAACCGGCTGGGCGCCACCAAGACCATGGAAGATCATCTGCGCTATATCACCAATATCGTTTCCGGCGCCGAAAATGGCCATCTGCAGCCCGTTTACGGCATCTCGATGGAAAAAAACCTCGCTGAATCAAAAGTGCCGACGTTGAGCGGCTACCGCGGCATGGGGCCTGTCCGCAAGGGCAATCAGGCTTACGAGCACATTCAAAATGACGTTTACGGCAGCGTTATTCTGGCCGCCACTCAAGTTTTCTTTGACGAGCGGCTGACCAGATCCGGCGACGAACGCCTGCTTCAGCGTCTGGAGGCGGTGGGCCTTAGGTGCCTGGAGCTTTACGACAAGCCCGACGCCGGCCTGTGGGAGCTTCGCACCAAGGCCAAGGTGCACACCTATTCAGCCGTTATGTGCTGGGCCGGCATTGACCGGCTGGCCAAAATCGCCAATCGGCTCGGCATCGCCCCTAGAGCCAAATTCTGGCGGCGGCGCGCCGACGACATGCGCAAGACCATACTGGAGAAATCCTTCAACGAAAAGCGCAACACCTTCGTCGCCAGCTTTGACGGCGACGAGCTGGACGGCAGCCTGTTGCTTTTGCTTGAATTGGATTTCGTCGACAAGGAAGATCCCCGCTTCGTCGGCACGGTGGACGCCATCGGAAAGCGCCTCAAGAACGGCATGCACCTTTTCCGCTACGCCGATGAGGATGATTTCGGCGTCCCCCAAACCTCCTTCAATATCTGCACGTTCTGGTACATCGACGCTCTGGCGGCGTTGGGCCGGCGAGCCGAAGCGCGTGAAATGTTCGAAAACATGTTAGAGTGCCGAAATCATCTGGGCTTGCTTTCCGAGGACCTTGACCCGGATACAAGGGAATTGTGGGGCAATTTTCCGCAAACCTACTCCATGGTGGGCCTTATCAACTCCGCCATGCAATTGAGCAAAAGCTGGAGAGAGGCGTTTTCCGCCAGTTCCCGCATAACGGTGAAATTCCGGTC